>JBBRVM010000203.1:0-6909 GCA_038246865.1 Burkholderiales bacterium | reverse complement strand
TCACCTTGGGCTTTTGGTGGGTTTCGCCCTTTAAAAATGGTGTTTTTGTGTTGATTTTGTTTTTTCTTGTTGGCGGGGTTTTCGCGGCTAAATCGGTTTTTCGCGGAAAACCCCGCTCCCACAAAACGCTGCCTTTTCGCGACTATGACCGCCCTCGTCGACTGGCTCACCCGCATTTACGCGATCCGTTCCGGACCTGAAATCGAGATGGGGCTGGAGCGAATCCGGCCGATCTTTGACCGGATGGCGGTCGCGCCGAATTGCCCCGTGATTCTGGTCGCCGGGACGAATGGCAAAGGGTCGGTGTGCGCTTACCTCTCGGCAATCCTTCTCGCAGCAGGCTTCCGTGTGGCGATGTATACGTCGCCGCACATCCATCGCTTCAACGAGCGCGTCGTCGTTAACGGTGTGGAGGCGAGCGACGCTGAGCTGGTGGCCGCATTCGAAGCCGTTGAGGCTGCGCGCGAAGCGGAAGGCAATTTGCCGCTCACGTTCTTCGAATACACGACGCTTGCGGCATTTCAACTTTTCGATGCTGCGAAGCTGGACGTCTGGGTCATTGAGGTAGGGCTCGGCGGGCGACTGGATGCGACCAACATCCTCGACGCCGATTGCGCAGTGATCACGAGCATTGCGCTGGATCACACCGAATTTCTGGGGCCGACGCGTGAATTGATTGCCGTAGAGAAAGCAGGAATTCTGCGCAAGGGCCGCCGCGCGATCATCGCCGAGCCTGATCCTCCGCATTCACTGGTCGCGACCGCTATAGCGCGCGGAGCGTTGACTTGCTACATCGGACACGATTTTGGCTGGCAAAAATCGCCTGAAACGCCCAATCAATGGGGGTTCTGGGCGAAGGAGGGCGATCACGTGATGCGACGCCATGGCCTCCCACTTCCCGCACTCCGTGGTGGCTATCAGCTCGGCAACGCCGCCGCCGCACTAGCCGCGCTGCACGTGTTGAACGACCGCCTCCCGGTCTCTCAAGGCGCGGTGAAACAAGGTCTGCTCGACGTCAATTGGCCCGGCCGCTTTCAGGTGCTGCCGGGGCGGCCCGTGACCGTGCTCGACGTGGCGCACAACGCTCATGCTGCGATAGCACTTGTGCGAGCGCTCGCTGACATGGCGTATTTCCCGACCACGCATGCCGTGTTTGCGATGTTGAAAGACAAAGACATCGGCGCAGTCGTCGAAGCGGTGAAGGGACGGATTGACGACTGGCACATCGCACCACTGCCCGGCCCGCGTGGCGTGGACCTTGAAACATTGGCGACGGCGTTGGCAACGTCGGGCGTCAGAGATCGCGCGATCCACCGCCACGCAAGCGTTGCCGAGGCTTATGCTGCGGCGCGGAAACTGGCGGCTGAAGCCGATAGAATCGTGGTCTTTGGTTCTTTCCTCACCGTGGCGCAAGCCCTCTGAGCACCGCGATATTTCATGGCCGCTGCCGCGACGCCTCTGCCTACGCCAGATAACGCCGAACAACTGCGCCGACGCGCCAATCGGCGTTTGCTCGGAGCGTCCATCCTGTTGTTGATTGCGATCATCGCCGTGCCCATGTTCCTGGAGCGCGAGCCGCCCCCGTTGCCGGACAACGTGGACGTACGCATTCCGCCGGTCGAAGGCACCAAGTTCGAGCCGAAATTTCCTGCTGGTTCCGACGGGAAAAAATCGGGCAACAAGGCTGCCGAGAAGCCTGCTGAAATTCCGGCGATCACCGAGCCTAGCGGCGCGCAGGCAGCGATCAGCGGCGTAATCGCTGCGCCGCCGGTTCCGGCACCAGCCCCGACAGTTGCTGCCGTCGCTCCCAAAGCAGCAGCGGCCGAAGTGAAGCCACCTGTCGTCGCGCCGAAGGAAGCAGAGAAGCCGGTAGCCAAAGCGTCTGCGAAGCCCGCTGAAACAGCCGCATCGAAAGAATCCACACCGGCCGATCGCAAATCCGGCCAACATGTCGTTCAAGTCATCGCCGTGCGCGACCCCGCGACAGCGAAGCTGATGTACGACAAAGCCAAAGGCCTTAAATTTCCGGTCTACACCGAGAAAATTGACGTCGCTGGAGGCGTCGTCATTCGCGTGCGCGTTGGCCCCTACGCGACCACGCAGCAAGCCGAATCGGCCCGCGCCAAGCTCGCGCAGGCGGGCTTTGAAGCGAAAATTCTGATCCTGCAATGAGCCATGCCTGAGTTGTACCTAAGGCATTGCGCATGACCGGCTTCGATATCGCAGTGGCAGCGGTAATCACGCTCTCCGCCTTGATTGGCTTGTGGCGCGGCGTGATTCGTGAAGTGTTCGCGCTCGCCGCTTGGGTCGCAGCAATCATCTGCATGTTTGTCTTCGGCGAGCAATTGGCTCAAGGGCTGCCGTTTGCTCGAGACACGCCGTGGCTGCGTATGTTGGCCGGCTATGCGATTATGTTTCTCGGTGTTTTCGTCACGCTCAGCGTCGTCGGGTTTTTATTCAGCAAATTGGTGAACGTGATCGGATTGTCATTCGTGGATCGTGCGCTGGGCATGGTGTTCGGCGTGCTGCGTGGCGCGTTGATCGCGGTGCTGCTGGTGTTTATCGCTGGTGCCACCAACTTACCCGGAATGAACTGGTGGCGCGACAGTATGACGGCAAAACCGCTGGCCACGTTCGCCGCTATTCTGCGCAGCAAGTTGCCCGATGATCTGGCGAAGCGTTTCAAATTTTCCGCAACGCAAACAACTCTGTTGAGGATTGACCTATGTGTGGTGTGATCGGTATCGTGTCGCATGGCCCCGTAAACCAGTTGATTTACGATGGCCTGATGTGTCTGCAGCATCGTGGTCAGGACGCGGCGGGCATCACGACCGCCGATGGCGCGGTGTTTCACATGCACAAAGCCAAGGGCATGGTGCTCGACATTTTCCGCACGAGGAACATGCGCGATCTGCTCGGCAGCGCGGGCATCGGCCACACGCGCTACCCTACTGCGGGCTCGGCCGTCAGCGTGCATGAAGCGCAACCGTTCTACGTGAATTCACCATTCGGAATCACGCTCGCGCACAACGGCAATTTGACCAATGGCGAATCGCTCAAGCGCGAATTGTTCAACGTCGACGCGCGACACATCAATACGAACAGCGATTCGGAAGTGTTGCTCAACGTGTTCGCGCTGGAGCTTGAGCGTGCGGCGCAGGGCGTGAAGCTCACGCCGGAGAAAATTTTTACCGCTGTGCGCGGTGTGCATCAGCGCTGTCGTGGCGCCTACGCAGTGATTGCGATGATTGCGGGCTACGGCCTCGTCGCGTTTCGCGATCCACACGGCATTCGCCCGATGGTTTATGGCCGTAACGACACCATGGCGGGGCCGGAATATGCTGTCGCCAGCGAAACCGTGGCGCTTGATGTTTTGGGCTTCAAATTCGAGCGCGATGTCGCGCCGGGTGAAGCGCTATTCATCGATTTCGCGGGCGATATTCACACGAAGCAATGTGCCGACAATCCGAAGCTACATCCCTGTATTTTCGAATACGTGTACCTCGCACGGCCGGACTCGGTGATCGACGGCATTAGCGTGTACGAGGCGCGGATTCGTCTCGGCAACGAGCTTGCCAACGAAGTCATGAAGCTGCCGGATTGGGAAAGCATCGACGTCGTCGTGCCGATCCCCGATTCATCCCGCCCGAGTGCCCTGGAACTCGCCTCAAAAATCGACCGTCCGTATCGCGAAGGCTTCGTGAAGAACCGCTACGTCGGTCGCACCTTCATCATGCCCGGTCAGGCGATGCGCAAGAAGAGCGTTCGCCAGAAGTTGAATCCGATTTCCAGCGAGTTCGCGGGCAAAACGGTGCTACTCGTCGACGACTCTATTGTCCGCGGCACCACGAGCCGCGAGATCGTGCAGATGGCGCGTGAAGCCGGCGCGGTGAAAGTGTTTTTCGCCAGTGCCGCGCCACCGGTGATCTATCCGAATGTGTATGGCATTGATATGCCAACTCCGAGCGAGCTGATTGCCGTGGGAAAAACGCATGAACAAGTTGCCACGGAGATCGGTGCAGAACGCGTGATTTATCAAACGATTGATGGCATGAAGCGCGCGATCCGCTCGGGCAATCCGGCGATAGAAGACTTTGATGCATCGTGTTTCGACGGTTGCTATGTGACCGGCGACATTACGCCGCAATTTTTACAGGGCCTCGCTGTGTCTCGTGACGAGTCGCGCGGCGAAGCGCTGCTAACTGACCAATGACCGATCTCAACAAATCACTCGATCTCGATACGCTAGCTATCCGCGCAGGCGGCATGCGCACGTCGTTCAACGAACATTCGGAGGCGTTGTTTCCGACGGTGAGCTTCGTGCATGAGAGCGCCGAAATGGCGGCCAAGCGTTTTGCGGGTGAAGCGCCGGGCTACATCTATTCGCGCTTCACCAACCCCACGGTGGATATGTTCGAGCAGCGCCTCGCCGCGCTCGAAGGCGCGGAGGCCTGCATCGCCGCGAGCACGGGCATGGCTGCGATTTCAACGCTCGCGATGACGTTGTGTTCGATGGGCGATCACATCGTCACCAGTGGCAGCGTGTTCGGCTCAACGCTCAATGTGTTCGGCCCGCCGGTGATGGGCAAGTTTGGTGTGACATGTGAAGTTGTGAACAGCACATCGCTCGACGCGTGGGCTGCCGCAATCAAGCCGGGCACCAAACTCGTGTTTCTGGAGACGCCGTCGAACCCAACTGCAGAAGTGTTTGACATCGCCGCAATCGCCGAGATGTCGCGCAAGATCGGCGCGGTGTTTGCCGTTGACAATTGTTTTTGCACACCGATTCTGCAGCGACCGTTGTCGCTAGGCGCGGATGTGGTTGTGCATTCCGCATCGAAGCATCTCGACGGTCAGGGCCGCGTGATGGGCGGCGCGCTGGTGGGCACGAAGGAATTGTGCCGCGAACGCGTTTATAACTTTTTGCGCACAACCGGGCCGTCGATGGCGCCGTTCAACGCATGGGTGATTTTGAAGGGGCTGGAGACGTTGCCGATTCGGATGCGCGCGCATAGTGAAAATGGTTTGGCACTGGCCGAGTGGCTCGCCGAACATCCGAAGGTCGCAAAAGTGAACTACCCGTTTCTGGCGTCGCATCCGAACGTCGCGCTGGCCAGGCGTCAGCAATCGGGCGGTGGTGCAGTGCTTTCGTTCACCGTCAAAGGCGGTAAAGCCGAAGCGTGGAAAGTGATCGACGCGGTCAAAATCATGTCGATCACCGGCAATCTGGGCGATGTGAAGACGACTATCACGCATCCTGCAAGCACCACGCATTCACGCATGAGTCAGGCGGCAAGAGACGCGTCAGGTATTACTGATACCCTGATTCGCGTCGCCGTAGGGCTGGAGTCGCAAAGCGACTTGCGCGCAGACTTAAATCGCGGCTTAGGCTCGATTTAGTCACCAACAAAAACAACACGAGAAGACGAGAGAAGATAAACGATGCTGTACGCCTTTCACGAAATGCAAAAGTCCCTCGGTGCGCCGATGCGGTTCGCCGCACAAATGGGCATGAACTGGGCGCAGTCGTCCGGCAATCCGTGGAAAGATATGCCCGCGAGCGACTGGCTGGCGGCGTCAAGCGAATTGACGATGCGGCTGTCGCAGGAGTATCCGAAACTTCCTTTCGGTATTCACAGCGTCGTCGTTGATGAACATACGCATGCCGTCGAGGAGGCGGTCGTCGAAGAAAAGGCGTTTTGCCAGTTGCGGCGCTTCTCGAAAGTAGGCGCGAAGGGTGAGTCACGTATTTTGCTGGTTGCGCCGCTGTCGGGGCACCACTCCACGTTGTTGCGAGACACGGTACGTTCGCTGGTTCAGCATCACGAGGTGTTTGTCACGGACTGGCGGGACGCACGCATCGTGCCGCTGTCGGAGGGGCTTTTCCATCTCGATGACTACGTTCGCTACGTGATTGAGTTTTTGCAGGCGCTAGGGCCAGACGTTCACGTAATTTCAGTGTGTCAGCCAACGGTGCCGGTGATGTGCGCGGTGAGCCTGATGGCTGCGCATAATGATCCGATGCGCCCGAAATCGATGGTGATGATGGGAGGGCCGATCGATACGCGGGTCAATCCGTCAAAGGTCAATGACTATGCGATGAAGCACAATATTGAGTGGTTTGAGCAACACGTGATTTCTCGCGTGCCGGCTAAGTACCCTGGCTTTGGTCGTCGTGTCTATCCAGGCTTTTTGCAGCACTACGGCTTTGTGGCGATGAATCCGAATCATCACGCCAAGTCGCATTGGGACTTCTTCCGCGATCTGATTAAAGGTGACGGAGCCGACGCCGAAACACATCGCAAGTTCTACGATGAATACAACGCGGTGATTGATCTGGATGCGGCGTACTATCTGGAGACCGTGCAGCGAGTGTTTCAGGAGCATCAGCTTCCGCGCGGGGTGATGGAGGTATCGGGCGAACGCGTCGATCCGAAGGCGATCCGCGATATCGGGCTGATGACCGTCGAAGGCGAGGCGGATGACATTTCCTGTCCGGGTCAGACTGACGCGGCGCATGGGCTTTGCTCCAATATCCCCAACCTGCGTCGAAAGCACTTGCTGGTCGAAGGTTGTGGGCACTACGGCATTTTCTCGGGCAGCCGCTGGCGCAACGTGGTTTACCCGGCGATTCGTGAATTTATTGCCGACGAACGAGCAATGAGCGAGAAAACGACAGCGGCTGTTTCCGCCAAATCGAACGCAAAGCGTAAAAAGTAGCTCCCGTCCTCCGCTAAAATAAATTCGACTATTTCAGTGAGGGTTGAATTTATTGGGTTAGCGGGGAGGGGTGCTTAAAAAGTGGACGAAGAATGCTTAGAAATTGGGCATAAAGAGGGTGGTTTTAGGGGAGTTTTGTGACGGGTGAGTTGCAAGAACGAATTAGGCGTGGCATAATTTCTGTCTTCG
>JBBRVM010000202.1:0-6956 GCA_038246865.1 Burkholderiales bacterium | reverse complement strand
GGGTCCGGATGGCTACTGGAACAGCGGCGAAGTGCGAGCGAACACGGGCGGCAAGCCGTACCAGTTCAGGGGTACGTTTCGCTTGATCAGCAAGCAGACGATGGCGGTGAAAGATTTGCAGACGCTGCTGTTTGACTTCGGCATTGATACTCAGCCCGCACCCGGTGTGTACAAGATCACCGGCAAGGGTAATGCGGCGCAAAAGACGGTGAAGCTTGCGTTTGCGGATGTCGGCAACAGCCGCATCCTCGAATGGTCATCGGGCGACGGAGCGGGCACGCTGACCGTCACATCGGCGAATGGATTTCTCTACGTCGCCACGCGAAACGTTGCGCTGAAACCCAGCGGCCTGAGCAACAAGGGCGAATGGGCAAAGCCGATGACACTCGGCTTTGAAGGCGCGATGAAAATCGAGTAGTCGATGCAGCGCGCAACGCGCAGCGCCGAAATCGTTGAGTCCGCTAGCCGCGTCGCTGCCAGCGATTGCCGGGCAATTGTTCGACGCTGCCCGCGAGTTCAAGCATCGTGAGTTCGGTGACGACCTGATCGACCGCGAGGCCGCTGCGGGCCACGAGTGCGTCGACGTCAATCGGGTCGTGCTCGATGTGTTGCAGCAAGCCTGTTTGCGCGACGGTCGCTTGAGCTTTTGCTGCCGCATCGCCCGCATCAATACGTAATTCCTCCAGCACATCCTGCGCCGTCTCAACGAGCTTCGCACCCTGCTTGATGAGGTAATGGCAGCCCTTGTGAAACGTCGAGTGGATCGAGCCCGGGATGGCGAACACTTCGCGGCTTTGATCGCCCGCGAGGCGTGCCGTGATGAGCGAGCCGGAATGCATGGAGGCTTCGACCACCAGCACGCCCAGCGACAGCCCGCTGATGATGCGGTTACGCTTCGGAAAATTCTCCGCGAGCGGTGGCGTACCGAGCGGATACTCGCTGACGATCAGACCGCGCTCGGCAATGGAGTGCGCGAGCACTTTGTTCTTTGCCGGATAGACGCGATCAATGCCGGTGCCGATGACGGCAATCGTCGATCCCGAGTTTGCGTTGGTTGCACGCAGTGCGCCCACATGCGAAGCCGCATCGATACCCAGCGCCATTCCGGAGACGATCGTAACGCCGCGCTCGGCAATCGCCTGTGCGAAGGCCTCAGCGGTGTCAGCGCCGCCCTGCGAGCAGTTGCGTGAGCCGACCATCGCGACGGCGGGATTCGCGAGTAATTCGATGCGACCTTTGGCGTAGAGTACGATCGGCGCATCGCCGCTCTCAAGCAGCGCCTTCGGGTAGGCCGGATGCGCCCAGGTGAGGAGGTGATGTTCGGGCGCGGCAGCCAGCCAGGCCAGTGACTCATCGATTTTCGCCTGCGTCTCGGTTGAAGGCGCGGCGGTGATTGCGCGTGCGACTTTGTCGCTGACGATGCCAGTGAGCGTCGCCTGACTTGCGTCGAAAATCGAGGCGACGTCGCCCAGCGCGGACAGCAGCTTATGCAAGGTGCGTGGGCCGACACCGGGCGCGAAAGCGAGCCGCAAATAGTGAAGGTCGTCGGCGTGTGTAGTCATTGAGAAGTTATGTGAGCCACCAAGAACAAGGGCACCGCGCGGGTGCCCTTATTTTCAGCGAAATACTGCCGTTGGTCAGGGATTGCGCACGATGTAATTGGCGCGCAGCGTATCGGTGCCGCTGTTCATCACCAAGCCGTAAGAGATACCTTCAAAAACACGGAACACGAACACGAGTGCAACGCGTTCTTCCGGAATGTCGAGCGTTGCCGGTTCGGCATACGGCTGCTTTGGCCAGAACGGAATCCAGTTCAGCGTGGGCTCTTTGAAGCGCGGGTTGGCAAACGTTTCTTTGGGCTTGTAGACGGCAAGTACGTGGCCCGGTTCCAGCCCATCGCGCTTGCCAAGGTTGATCGTGACAACGTCGGTCTTGCCAGCCTCGGAGATGCCGTTTGGCAGCGTCAATATGAGTCCATCGACCTTTGCTTCTGGTGCACGCGGGACGTACGCCATCGTCTCGCTTGGCGGTTGCGGAATCAGGTAGTCGCCCACCTGAATTTCCCGCTTTGCACTGACGATTTCGATTTTTGCAACATCGCCATCTGTCAGCACTTTGGCGTCGCCAAGATAAGTGGCCTCGTAGCCAATGATCTGCGGATCTGGTTCGTTGTGCCGCCACTTGTACCAGGGGCGTGCGGTGATCGACGGATCGCGAAGCTCGCGGCCTTTGCGGAATATCTGAAACACTTTGCCCATTTCCGGCTTGATGCCCACGGCGTAAACCGAGTCCGCAGTGGCAAAGGTGACGCGGGCGTCAACCGACTTGACGATCTGGGGCGCGTCGTCAAATGTTTCTGCGCCGACCACACGATTGCGCACCATGAACGGCTCAATGTCGGCCGGTGGGATGCTCGGAATCGCTGCGCCTTCGCGTGCTTCAGCGCGGATTTGCGGCGACAGACGGATGATGCCGCGATCTTCTGGGGAGCTTTGGAGAATTGACAGCCGTGGATTGCCGGCCGCATCGCGATCAAGAACGATCACTTGCCCCGGATAAATTCGGTGCGGATTTTTAATCTGGTCGCGATTCATGCGCCAGACTTCCGGCCAGCGCCACGGCTGCTTCAGGAACTTGCCTGATATGCCCCACAGCGTGTCGCCTTTGACCACCGTGTGCCGATCAGGCGCGTTCTCGCGTACCTGCACCGGGGCGGCGGGTGCTTGCGCGAACGCGACGGTGGTGACAGTGACCACTGCGAGCGCGGTCACAAATCGCGAAGCGCGTCGTGACCAAGAAGGGCGTGATGAAAATATTGAAGGGTTCGTTAACATTCCGTGTCCTGGTGGCGGCGTCTTGTCGACGACATTGTCATATTTTTCGGAAGTGCGAAGTTTCTCGCAAATCCGGCCAAATCTGGCCTTCGGAATATGGAAAAGTCGAAAAAGACCCAAACCTTAAGAAATTACATGAAGATTGTGCAACCAGACATCTGATTTGGCAAGTAAATGGCGCTCCTAACTATCCTTGAATACCCCGATGCGCGGCTAAAACGCATCGCTTCCCCCGTGATCGAGTTCACGCCAGCTATCAAAAAGCTGGTCGATGACATGGCGCACACGATGTACGAAGCCCCCGGAATCGGCCTCGCCGCGACGCAGGTCGACGTGCACCAGCGCGTGATCGTGATCGATACGTCCGAAACCAAGAACGACCTGAAAGTCTTCATTAACCCGGAGATCATCGTCGCCGACGGCGAAATTGTGGGCGAAGAGGGTTGCCTGTCGGTGCCCGAGTACTACGAAAGCGTGCGTCGTGCGGCGCATGTCGTGGTGCGTGCCCATGACGCGACGGGCAAGTTGTTTGAGTTGGAAGCGACCGAACTCATGGCTGTTTGCATTCAACATGAGATGGATCATTTAAAAGGCATTGTGTTCGTGGAACACTTGTCGCAGCTCAAGCAGATTCGCATTAAAAACAAAATGAAGAAACGGCATCGCGAGGCGGAGCGGGTTTAGCGTTTCGCTGTTCGTCGGATTTACCGTCGCTCCCGCAACGCGAGAGGGAACAACACCGGCCCCATGAAAATCATCTTCGCTGGCACCCCCGAATTCGCGGCTACCGCGCTCAAAGCCCTGCTGGACGCGGGGCCCGACGCGAGCTTCACCGTTGTCGCGGCCTACACTCAACCCGATCGTCCTGCGGGTCGCGGCATGAAATTGACCGCGTCCGCCGTGAAAACACTGGCGCTCGCTCGCGGCATTCCGGTGTTTCAACCGCCCACGTTAAAGACCCCCGAAGCGCAAGCTGCAATGGCCGCGCTGGACGCTGACGTGATGGTGGTGGCCGCGTATGGCCTCATCCTGCCGCAAGCCGTGCTCGACATTCCGCACAAAGTCGCGGGCTTTGGTTGCCTGAATATTCACGCCTCGCTGTTGCCACGCTGGCGTGGTGCCGCACCGATTCACCGCGCGATTCTGGCGGGCGACAAAGAGTCCGGCGTGGCCATCATGCAGATGGAGGCTGGGCTCGACACCGGTCCGGTGATGCTGGAAACATTCACCGCGATTGGTGCACGCGAAACCACGGGCCAATTGCACGACCGTCTGGCAACACTCGGCGCTGAGGCCATTGTCCATGTACTCACCCGACTCGCTCGCGGATACGATCTGGCCAGCTCGGCGCAATCAGAGCTGGGCGTTACCTACGCACAGAAGATCACGCCAGAAGAGGCTCAGGTGAACTGGACGGCGAGTGCGGAGGAGGTTGATCGCCAGATTCGCGCATTCAATCCGGTGCCCGGCGCGTGGACGACGTGGCGTGGCGAAAAATTGAAGCTGTGGGCGTCGGAACTCGTTTTGGTGCCGGCATGCCTCGGATCGGTGCCTGGCACCGTGATAGCCGCAGAGGGTGAGTACTTGCTCATATCGTGCGACTCATCGGTGCTCGCGATTACCGAGGTACAAAAAGCGGGCGGAAAGCGGATGCCAGTATCCGCATGGTTCGCGGGCGGCCATCACGCGATGGTTGGAGAGGCGCTCGGGAGCTAGCAGCTTTAGCGGGAAAAGACGGCCGCATAAGGGGTAGGCGTCCATACTGGCATAAAGCGACTCCTGATTAGCAAGCTGTCTCAGCAAAGTGGCTTTTCCGGAAGGTTGTCATCTCGAATGAAGCGAAACATCAGGCGGCACCGCTTGAGCGTCGTGAAGCGCGTTTAGTATGCACACTGATCCTTTGCTGCAGCTCAGGATGACGATTCCAAAGTTGAGGCACCTTTCTAATCGGGAATCGACTTACGTACTAAATCGGCGTTAGCCCCAATACCGGTAACTTAACGGTAGGCGCGAACCCGGTCGCGCTTTTCCGCCGGGGAGCGCGACCGGGGGCGCGCCAACAAAATCGACAAAATGGCGCTTAAGTGACCGGCATTGGCGTTAGCCCGCATGCGGACGTCGTTTCAGGCTGAAGCTGGAGGCTGGCGCGCGACTTACGTTGCTACTTGGCGCCGTGCTGCTTCTCCAGCGCATCCACCTTCGCCGTCAATTCATCAATCTGAGCACGCAGCACGTTGAGCATTTCGCGCTGCACGTCAAATTCCTGCTTGCTAACCACATCCATGCGCGACAAGCCTGCTGCGAGTGTGGCGCGGAGATTCTTCTGCAGATCTTCGCCGGGGTTGCCAGCGAGTAAGGCTTTGAGCTGGGCGGTGAGTTCATCGAGTGTCATGTTTGAGAGTCTAGCAAAGGCTTCGCTACCCAGCGCAACGCTAGTTTGGCCCGAAGCCTTCGGTAGGCGCATTATTTTGGTGCGCTCAGATGCCAATACACGGTTAAAGCACCAAATAAGTTGATTCACGCACCGCTCGCCCGCTGCGCCGCAGCATAGCGCCGTGCCGCCGCTGGCACGGCGCTTGCGACATGGGCCTAAATCGCACTCCAGCGTACCCAATCAATCACTAACCAAACAAATCTGATCTCAGGAGATTTACGATGAAATTAAAACAAACCCTCGTAGCCGCCGCCATTTCTGGCCTCATCGCAAGCGTAAGCTTCGCCCAGACCGCGACAGCGCCCGCCGCTGCCCCGGCATCCGCGCCCGAGCCAGCATCGCCGTTTTCGGTGAACGTGGGCCTCGCGTCCTCCTACATCTATCGTGGCCTCAACCAGTCTGATTACAAACCGGCATTGCAAATCGGCGCTGATTACGTGAGCCCAAGCGGTTTTTACGTCGGTGTCTGGGGTTCCAGCATCCGTTGGGTCAAAGATTTCGGCATCGGTACAGCCAACGCAGAGTTTGACGTTTACGGTGGCTACAAGGGCGAAGCGGCTGGTATCGGCTACGACGTCGGCGTGCTGCAATACATCTACAACGGTTCGGTCACCCCGGGCGCAGTCCGCGCCAACACGACTGAAATCTATGTCGCCGGCACGTATCAGATGTTCACCCTCAAGTATTCGCACGTTGTGTCGAACGCGATCTTCGGCGTCCCGAACGCCAAGAACAGCGGCTACTTTGACCTGAGCGCGACCTTCCCGATCATGGACAACCTCGCGTTGAACGCGCACGTCGGCCATCAGATCATCAAGAACACCGGCGGTCTGGGTACCTACACCGATGGCAAGCTGGAACTGGCGTACGACTTTGGCAATGGCCTGGGCCTGTCGGGTGGCGTGACCGCAACCGATGCTGACAAGGGCTTCTACACGCCGCTCGGCAAGAAGTTCACTGGCAAGACAACGCCTTACCTGTTGCTCAAATACACCAAGTCGTTCTAATTTAACCAGAGGATATAACTATGAAGCTGGTTACCGCCATCATCAAACCCTTCAAACTCGACGAGGTGCGCGAAGCTCTCGCCGGGGTTGGGGTTCAAGGCATCACCGTGACCGAGGTCAAAGGCTTCGGTCGGCAAAAAGGCCACACCGAGCTCTATCGCGGAGCCGAATACGTCGTCGATTTTTTACCGAAGATAAAAGTTGAAGTCGCCGTCAAAACCGAGCTCGTCGAGCGCGTGATCGAGGCCATCGAGAAGGCCGCCAACACCGGCAAGATCGGTGACGGCAAGATATTTGTGTTCGAACTCGAACAAGTCATTCGCATCCGCACCGGTGAAACCGGTCCGGACGCGCTCTAATCGGGGGGTATTAATAATGAAATTGAAACTATTTGTTGGCGCGCTCTGCGCCGCCCTGGCCTTCGGCGTGAGCAATGTAGCGGTCGCGCAAGCGCCAGCCGCCGCTCCCGCCGCTTTAGCACCTGCTGCTGACGCTAAGCCCGCTGAAGCCGCTCCCGATCCTGCTGCTGCGGCTGCTGCTGCACCGGCCGCTCCCGCAGCGCCCGCTGCAAAGGCGCCCGAACCCAATAAAGGCGATACCGCTTGGATGATGGTTGCGACCCTGCTCGTGATCATGATGACGGTGCCAGGCCTCGCCCTGTTTTACGGCGGGCTGGTTCGC
>JBBRVM010000201.1:0-6966 GCA_038246865.1 Burkholderiales bacterium | reverse complement strand
CCTGGTACATGAGGATTGCGAGCACCGCGCGACGACACAATGCGCCCCACACATGCATTTTTAGAGGTGTCCATATGTCGTTTGAGCCCGTAAAAATTGGCCTGATTTCTGTGTCTGACCGAGCGTCTACCGGCGTTTACGAAGACAAAGGCATTCCGGCGCTGCAAGACTGGCTCGCCAGCGCGCTGCAAAACCCGATCGCGTTCGCCACACGATTGATTGCTGATGAACAGCCCGTGATTGAATCCGCGCTGATCGAACTTTGCGACATCGAGTGTTGCGATTTAGTGCTCACCACAGGCGGCACCGGCCCTGCGCGGCGCGACGTGACGCCTGAGGCGACGTTGGCCATCGCGCATAAAGTCATGCCCGGTTTCGGCGAGCAAATGCGTCAGATCAGCCTGAATTTCGTACCGACTGCGATTCTGTCGAGGCAGGTCGCAGTCATTCGCGGCAAAGCGCTAGTAATTAATCTGCCGGGGCAGCCGAAAAGCATCAGGGAAACGCTGGAAGGCTTGCACCACACCGATGCTAAGTCAACCGTTCATGGTATTTTTGCCGCGGTCCCGTATTGCGTCGATTTGATCGGCGGGCCGTACATTGAGACGGTTGATGCGGTTTGTAAGGCGTTTCGCCCGAAGAGTGCGGTCAGGGTTTCTGCGACTTCAAACTAGCCTGTTCGAGATGTCAGCTTTGTCATGTGATGGAGTCCACACTAGGGCTAGATGCGAAAAAAGGATACATTCGACTAACAGCCGAACCAAGCGTTAGCCCCTATGCAAAGGCGTTTTCGGCCAAAAGCTGATGGAAACGGCGACATAAAAAAAGCAGCCCAAAAGCTGCTTTTTTGACATCCAGAGGTCAAACCTATTTAAGGTCAGCCACCAGCGCGTTGCGCACAGTCTGCGGGATCGGGTTGATCGCCGCTTTATAGCGCGGGTGATCCACGCCGACAGCGAGTCCTACGCCGTACTTGAGCGCGGCCTTCATCTCTTTGGTCAGTTCGAAGCGCAGGAAATGCACGCTTGAGGTTTTGTAATCATTTTCGCGATCCAGATCTTCGTCGGCGATCGAGTACAGCTTGGAGCTGCCTTCGACCTGAATCCAGATGCGATCCTCAATGCCGATCAGCTGCGCAAGTTGGCGCTTCCTTTCCACCTCGTCGGTGTATTCGAGCATCATGGTGGCTTTCAAGTTGCTGCCGTCCGGGATCAGCGGCAGGTAAGCGTCTAGCTCGTTCTGCACGCTGTCGCTTTGGCTGCTGTCGCTCGCGCCGTCGACTTCGCTGTCTTCACGAAGCATTTCCTGAATCTGGTAGCGCACTGTCATTTCGTCTTCGAATTGCAGCGCCAGATGATTGCCCAGATGAACTGTGCGATTTTTTTTGTGCGCCATCACCTCTGGTCGAAAGGTGGGACGACGCTTTGTATATTCTTCAAGCGACCAAAGATTAGCCCGTGTTAATACAGGCGTTGACTTCTTAGCCATATTCCAATCCGTAGGTAATCGATACAACTTTATCGGCGGGCGACTTCTGGTGGCACCCTGCGCGAATTACCGAAGCCGATGCTGCGCGATGCTTGGAGACCTAATTATTCTCAGGTCCCGGCACCCTTTCTCCTGCGCGCACCGTTATGCACGGTAGACCCCTATTTTAGGTCGCCGGTTCCAAAAAAGCCAGACCCCCGAGTCTCGGAAACTCAGTAAATCGCTCTAATGCGGACCATTCTTAGCTTATTCGCACCAAATTCAGGCGCGAAAAACCCTAGCCAGTAAGCGATCACTTACCGGGAAAACCCTAACAACAGGGAATGTACCGCGAGCAGGCCGTTAAATCTCTTCGTACAACGGCAACGTCAAAAATTCTTCAAAAGAGTCTTTGGTGGCCATGTCGGCAAAGATTACCGCAGCGCGATCAAATTTGCCTTCGAATCCGCCAGCCTTGATCTTGGCCAACTCTTCCGGCACCATCGCTTTGACCATTTCGGCAGTCACCTTTCGGCCATCGTCTAGCACGCCCTTCGGCGTCCGAATCCACTGCCACACCTGTGAGCGCGAGATTTCAGCGGTCGCCGCATCTTCCATCAGATTGTGAATCGGCACGCAGCCATTGCCCGCGAGCCAAGCGCCAAGATAGTGAATACCGACATTGATATTCATGCGCAAACCGAACTCGGTGATCGGCGTTTCCGGCTGGAAATTCAAGAGATCTGCGGCGGTCACTTTGACATCGGGACGCTGCTTTTCCCATTGGTTCGGCCTGTCGCCGAGCACATCCACGAACTCTTTCATCGACGCTTCCACGAGGCCCGGATGCGCCACCCAGCCGCCGTCGTATCCATCAGTCGCGTCGCGCTTCTTGTCGGCAATGATGCCGCCCATTGCGATGGCGTTCTTCTCGGGATCGTTCTTGATCGGGATCAGCGCGCTCATGCCGCCGATGGCCGGTGCGCCACGTCGGTGGCAGGTTTGCAGCAGCAAGAGCGCGTATGAGCGCATGAACGGCGCAACCATCGTGACCTTGGCGCGATCCGCGAGACAGAAATTCTTGTCGAGCTTGAATTTCTTAATGCAGGAGAAGATGTAATCCCAACGACCGGCGTTGAGGCCCGCGCTGTGTTCACGCAACTCGTAGAGCATTTCTTCCATCTCAAACGCGGCGTTGATCGTCTCGACCAGCACCGTCGCCTTGATCGTGCCCTGCGGCAGACCCAGCTCGTTCTGCGTCATGATGAATACGTCGTTCCACAGGCGCGCTTCGAGATGCGATTCAAGTTTCGGCAGGTAGAAGAACGGGCCGAAGCCGCGCGCGATCTGCTCTTTCGCGTTGTGAAACATGAACAAGGAGAAATCGAAAATACCGCCATGCACGCGCTTGCCGTCGATCAACACATGCTTCTCTTCAAGATGCCAGCCGCGCGGACGCACTTGCAGCGTCGCGATCTTGTCGTTCAACTTGTAAGTCTTGCCCTTTTGCTCGAGCGTCAACGTGCGGCGAATCGCCTTGCCTAAGTTGATCTGGCCCTGAATCTGGTTGTCCCAAGAAGGCGAATTCGAATCCTCGAAGTCAGTCATGTAGCTGTCCGCGCCCGAGTTGAAGGCGTTGATCACCATCTTGGCATCCACCGGCCCGGTGATTTCCACGCGACGGCATTCCAGCGCGTTCGGCAGCGGCGCGATTTTCCACGACTCATCGTCACGGATGTGCTTGGTCTCGGCGAGGAAATCGAGCTTTTCACCTGCGTCGAGACGCTTGGCCAGCACGACCCGCGCTGCGAGCAGCTCCTGACGACGCGGCTCGAACGCTCTATGCAGCTTGGCAACCAGCGCCATCGCTTCGGGTGTCAGGATGGTGGCGAAGTCAGCGGAAATGGGGGCATTGATCTCGATGCCGGGGCCGTAGGTAGGAGTTGTCATAGGTGAAGAATCGGTTTGAGCAGAGGTGATTTATGTGAAATTGTGTGCATGCCAGGAGCAAGGGCGATGCCAAATCAGCGCGTGTGCCCATGCGTTCGGATAACAAAAATGGTTTTGCGGGAAAGTCTGCTGCCGAGCGACGGATCGCGACGTCGGGACGAGGTTGGTTCCCATTGCGGTGCACAATGTTAGCGTGCCGGACGCAGCTAACTTTGCCCGCAGCGTCATCCTGAGCTCAAGCGAAGGATCAGATGGTGTGGACGAAGCCGCAATTAGCAGAGTGATATTTGCCACCCGATCCGTCGCGAGACTCAGGATGACAGGCGGCTACTCCGGAGTGGCCGCCACTTCATCGGCACGAGCCCGTGCGGCCGTGCGCCGCCCCTCATTGAGCACGTACAACCCGCTGGCCAGAATCACCATCATGCCCAGCAGGGTGAACCCATCGGGCAAATTGTCGTAAACCAGCCAGCCATAGAACGTAGCAATCAGCAGCTGCACGTACATAAACGGTGCCAGCGTCGAGGCGTCCGCGATGGAATAGGCCTTTATCATGCACCAGTGCCCGAACATGCCGAAGAGGCCCAGAAACGGCAGGATCAGCCACTCGGCCGTATTGTTCGGCATGCGCGCTACCGTCGGCGCGACGACCGTTAGCGCCAAGGCTCCAATCGCATTCGCGTGAAACAAAAGCACCAGCGAATCGGCCTGATCCGCCACTTTACGCGTCAACACCAGATACAGTGAATAGAGCGCAGCGGAACCGAGCGCGGCAATCGCACCGATGCCGGTGTGAGTGAGCCCCGGGCGCAAGGCGATTAACACTCCAATAAAGCCGATGCCGAGCGCAATCCAGTGCGTGCGCTGTGGTCGCTCACCGAGCAGAAACGCGGAAAATACCACCACCATCGTCGGCCCGATAAAGGACACCGTCGCGGCCTCCACCAGCGGCAAATGCGACAGCGCGGTCCAGAAACACAGCGTACTTAACACCAGCGTAATGCCGCGCAAAATCTGGATGCCGGGGCGCGGTGCGTGCGCAAACTTGAACCCTTTGGTCGCGACCAGATAGCTGCCGACCAGCAGCGTCGGTACCAGATAGCGCAACCAGACAGCAGCCGTCAGCGGATAAGTGCGCGCCACCCATTTCGCGGCTGCATCCATCGTCGCGAAAAGCGTGATGCCGACGAACAGCCAATACAAAGCGGCACGTTGACTAGGTTGCAAGCGGCGCGCCCTGCGTCTGTTGATACGGCGTAAGTTGCCATTGTGCGAGCGTCTGCAGGTGCCCTTGCGTCAGGTGCAACACGCGATCACAACGAGCGGCGAGATCGCGATCATGGGTGACCAGCACGAGAGATGCGTCGCGGGTGCGCGTCGCGTCCAGCAGCATGTCGAACACGCGATCCCCGTTTTCCTGATCGAGGTTTCCGGTCGGCTCGTCAGCCAGCACGCAGGCGGGTTCGGTGACGAGCGCACGAGCAATGGCGACGCGTTGGCGCTCGCCGCCGGAAAGCTCGGAAGGCAAATGTTGCAGGCGGTGCGACAGACCGACCGTTGCCAAAAGCTCGGTCGCTTTCGCGTCCGCGATCGCGACCGGCGTGCGCCGAATGCGCAGCGCGAGCGCCACGTTTTGCACAGCGGTCAACTCGGCGAGCAAGTGATGAAACTGGTAGACAAATCCCAGCGCGCGATTGCGCAGATCGCCGCGCGCGGCGTCAGACATGTTGGCAAGCGGATGGCCCAGCAAACTCACGCTTCCCTTGCTCGGCGAATCGAGTCCACCGAGCAAATGCAATAGCGTGCTCTTGCCAGAACCGGACGCGCCAATGATGGCCACCGACTCACCACCGGCCACCGAGAACGACACATCGGTTAACACTTGCGTGGTCGCAGGGCCACTCTCATAGCGCTTGCCGAGACCTGTGGCCTCAACGATGGGCCTATTCATAGCGAAGCGCCTCCGCCGGGTTCACGCGGCTGGCGTGCCAGCTTGGATACAGCGTCGCGAGCAACGAAAGTCCGAGACTCATGAGAGTGATCGTCGTCACATCACTCAGCAAAACTTTCGATGGCAACTCGGTAATCAGGTAAATCGTTTTGTCGATAAACGTTACCCCAAACAGGCGCTCAATCGCCCCCACCACATGATCCAGATTGAAAGCAACAAGCAACCCGAGCGCGAGCCCAATCAAGGTGCCGATCACGCCAATGATGCTGCCCTGAACGATAAAAATCTGCATGATGCCGAACGGTCGCGCGCCGAGCGTTCGCAAGATAGCGATGTCGGACTGCTTGTCCGTCACCACCATGACGAGCGTGCTCACCAGGTTGAACGCAGCCACCGCGACGATTAGCGTCAGGATGATGAACATCACGCGCTTTTCCATCTGCACGGCCTTGAAAAAACTCGCGTTCATGCGCGTCCACGGCACCACTTCAATACCCGCAGGCAACGATTTCAGCCACTGGCCCGTGACCGCATCGGCCTGCATCAAATCACGCAGCTTGACGCGGATGCCGGTGACGGTATCGCCAAATTGATAGAGCTTTTGCGCGTCGTTCATATGAACTAAGGCAACGCGGCTGTCTGCCTCAATCCATCCGATTTCGAACAATCCGACAACGGTGAAATTCTTCAAACGCGGCACCGAACCCGCCGGGGTCACCGTCGTTTGCGTGGACACGAGCGCTACTTTCTCACCAACGCGAACCCCGAGATTCCTCGCCAGATCCACGCCTAGAATCACGCCCCAGGTGCCCGGTTGCAGCGAATCGAGCGTGCCCACCTTCATGTGCTTCTGGATCGTCGCAATCTGCGCTTCATTCGCCGGATCGATGCCGCGCACCAGCGACGGTTTGCTGATTTCGCCATTCAGCCACATGCCTTCGCCCTGCACATAAGGCGCGACGGCTTCCACTTGCGGATTGGCTTTAAGCGTAGCCGCCACGCCCTGCCAGTCGGCGAGCGGCGAATCAAACCCCTTCACCTCCACATGCGCCGTAGCGGCCAGCATGCGCTCACGCAGTTCGCTCTGAAACCCGTTCATCACCGAAATGACGATGATCAACGCGGCAACGCCCAGCGCGATGCCGAGCATCGAAATGAGCGAAATGAAGGAGATGAAACTGTTGCGACGCTTGGCACGCACATAGCGAACACCAAGCTCCAACTCGTAGCGGGAAAGGAGTGACATTGAGCCAAATTCTACGCGTCGGGAGCCGCTAGAGACCGCCTGCGTTGCAAGTTCGTTCCGCAAACCACCTACGCGCGCTCAACGATGGACTTTACGGCCGCCAGCGACGCCGACAAATTCAAAATCCGACGTCACCGCCAGAATTGCTCGGTTTGTGTGATTGTCGTGGCTTTTGTCTCATCCGTGTTGATCACCTTCGTTCGATGATCAACACGCGTTCTCCACAAAAGCTAAATCGTATCGCTCAGGCTCATTCTTCTTTGGAAATACAGGAAAAAAGACGAATAAGCGGCCTGTTCTTTGCTTTGCCGCTTTTTTACATAGGTATGCCGTCGACTTGCACTGAGCACGT
>JBBRVM010000200.1:0-6974 GCA_038246865.1 Burkholderiales bacterium | reverse complement strand
TCGGCGACATGGACTTTAAAGTCGCCGGTACCGATCGCGGCATCACCGCGCTGCAAATGGACATTAAAATCCAGGGCATCACCAAAGAAATCATGGGCGTCGCGCTGGCGCAGGCGTACGAAGCAAGGAAGCACATCCTCGCCATCATGCACGAGGCCGTGCCGCACGAGCGCACCGAGATGAGCGCGTACGCGCCACGCATGATCACGTTCAAGATCAACCCGGAAAAAATCCGTGACGTGATCGGCAAAGGCGGCGCGGTGATTCGTGCGTTGTCGGAAGAAACGCATTGCCAGATCAACATCGAAGACGACGGCACCATCACGATCGCATCGCCAAACGGTGAAGACCTCGCCGAATGCAAAAAGCGCATCGACGGCATCACCGCTGAAGTTGAGGTGGGCCGCGTCTACGAAGGCCCGATCATCCGCATCATGGACTTCGGTGCCGTGATCCAGCTGCTCCCAGGCCGCGACGGCCTCCTGCACATTTCGCAGATCGCGAATGAGCGCGTGAATGCTGTCACTGACTATCTCAAAGAAGGTCAAGTCGTAAAAGTCAAAGTGCTCGGCTTCGACGACAAAGGTCGCGTCAAGCTCTCGATGAAAGCGTTGCTGGCTGATCAGGCAGCGGTTGCGAATGAAGGTGCTGCTCCGGCCGCGGACGCGCCGCAAGCGTAGTCCGAGATCATTCGGTAGCAAGAACAAACGGGGCTTCGGTCCCGTTTTTTTTCGAACGGCAGGCGCTAAACTACAAACCATGACAACCGACATCCGCTGGAAGCAGCGATTTCAAAATTTTGATCGTGGCTTCGTGCTTTTACGCGAAGCGCTGGAGCACGGCCCAAGTGCGTTGTCCATGCTGGAAAAAGAAGGTGTCATCCAGCGCTTCGAATACACATTTGAGTTGGCGTGGAAAACCATCAAAGATTTTCTTGAGGCTGGCGGGCTTGTCATCAGCCCGATCACGCCACGGCAGGTTATCAAGGACGCATTTGCGGCAAAAGTTCTGGCGGACGGTCAGGCGTGGATCGATATGCTCGATCATCGTAATCTGCTCTCGCACACCTACGACTTTTCGGTGTTCGCAAAAGCCGTCGATGCCATTCATGCGCGCTACCTGCCCGCGATGGATTCGCTGCACGACTATCTGATAGAGCAAGCGCTGAAATGAACGTACCCGCACTGACCGCACAGGCGCAGAGTTTGATTGCCGGTGTTTTTCGTAATCATCCAGAGATCGTTGCTGCCAAACTCTTCGGCTCGCGGGCAAAGGGCACTCACACCGCACAGTCCGACATTGATATCGCGCTCTGGGGCGATATCGACGCACTGCGGGCCGAGAGCATTGCCGCCGAACTCGATGAATTGCCGCTACCGTGCGCCTTTGACGTCAAACCCATCGACCTGATCAAATTGCAAGCTCTGCGCGAGCATATCGAGCGCGTGGGCGTTGTAATCTTCCGGCAAGAGCCGGCGGACCGCATCAACCGCCGAAGCTGAAATGGGCACCATGCCATCGCGGTGCAGCACCTCGACATCTTCCATCAGCATCGGCACGGTCACCTCCGCACGATACGTTTTGAGCGGCAGACGACGCAACAATTCGAACGACGCTCCGCGCCGCGAACGCAGAGCGCTCACCAGCACGTTGGTTAACGACGCCGAGGCCAATCACCTGTTTCAGGACGTGCTCACCGCCACCAGACTTCAAAGCGATCCCATTGTGGGCTCCATTCCGGTCAGGGCATCGGCCATTCACGACGTCATCGTGATCCACATCCTGCCGCTTCGCCGCGCGGCCCACGAGATATTTTCTGGTGGCGATTTGTTGATCGCCGCTACCGCCGTGCGAGCGACGGCGCTGGTGCCCGAGCCCGCGATTTTGATGGGCTTGTTTGATCTCTCGCCCGCTGAGGTCAAGCTCGCCACCGCGCTCGCCTCCGGGTGCTCGGTGCAATACGCAGCGCATGAAGCGGGCGTCACGCTCAGCAACGCGCGAACCCGATCTGGATCGCATATTCCGGAAGACCGATACGCATCAGCAAAGCCAACTCGTTGTGCTGCTTAAAACCGCACAGCCGTTTCCCGCCACACGCTGAACCGCCAATAGTCAGCATTTTCTGACTAGCGCAAACGCGCGGTGCGTATCACCATGCGTCATGTTTTGTTGTATGTCGCGACATTGCGTTGGCGCAGCGAACCTAGGTAAAGATTGACGACGCGCGAAAACTCGCGCATGCGCCCTTCATCATGATCGTCATCGCGGCATGCACTCTCGCGATACTGACACGGGATTGTGGATGCTTGAGCTGGTGATCGTGACGGCGTTATCGGCGAGCTTCTATCCTCAGCGCGGACGGCGGCGCGCGATCATGGATGTCCTGAAAATGATTGCCCTGTGCGCCTTTCTGGGTATCTTTCTGCTGGCCATGTACTTCGGCGCCGCCAAAGCCAGTATGAAATTTGAACCGTCGTCGATTGTCTCGGCGGTGGCGATGCTGGTGCTGCGGATTGCGATGATGGCGCGCACCGCCAGGGCAGCCACTGACCCCGCGCTCGCCTGGGCGAACGCCGCTTTGACGCGCGGCGCCGTGGTGGTGATCGGATTGTTTTTAAGGCGTGTTCGCGTGTTTTCTGCCGGGGATGCTTATTGTTGGTGCGCTGCGTTATGTGGCGCCCGATGTCGCGCCTGATGTCGGGATGGGCTTGGTGCTGTTGGTGATTCAGATCGGGCTGGTGGCCGTGCTGTCCACGATGACTGAAGCTGAGCTGCGCGAGATTGCGGGCAATCCGTACATCGATTGATGACAGGGCACCGCCATGAGTGCTCGCGCCTGGAACGCCGACCGTAGATGGTCATGCGGCGGCACTTTGAATCAGGCAGTCAGCAAATGCTGACTGGTTAATGCACGACGAAACCGTCAACATGTGCTGACTACTGAGACGCGGCGCGACTTTGCTCAGCGTTGCGTCTCTATGCACTGAACACGATCCCTTCACCTTTATCGGAACTCATCATGAGAGACCTTCGCGCCATGACACACGTTCGTGTGGGCACCATCACCAGTCTGCTTTTCTTAAGCGCCGTCGCAATGGCGATGGACGCCCGGAAAAGTAGCGCTCGTTCGACACGTT
The DNA here is from genome assembly GCA_038246865.1 of Burkholderiales bacterium. GTDB lineage: Bacteria > Pseudomonadota > Gammaproteobacteria > Burkholderiales > Casimicrobiaceae > Casimicrobium. Next base: position 3,837 of record JBBRVM010000200.1, on the reverse strand, counting down.
GGTTGACTTACGGAAACTCGATATGAATTTGTACAAAACTCCGCCACGCTATTGGCTGTGGCTGGCCGTTTTACTTTCCATTGCAACAGCGCAAGCAAACGCACAAACCCCAGAAGCGCGATGCGAACAGATGCTGCCGCTGAAAACGCTGGCGGCGGCGGTCGGCTTGGGATTCACCGCATACGATTCCGTCGAGCGCTAACCCGACGACATGGAGTGCTCGTGCCTGAATCGTAGTACCGGATCGGCCAGAACGCTACACGTGGATCACACGGACAAAACGGCGCTCGCCAATTGGAGAAGCAAATTCACGCCTGTGAGGAACGGCGGCGATTGCTCGGGTGTGGGTATCAGCGACATGGAAAAAGCGTCGAAAGTGAAACGATGACTTGTACCCGGACTGGACCAACGCGCAGCAATCCTTACCGGTCTGTCGAACGGTTCAGCAATGCCTTTCATTCAACGCGACAACGACGTCATCTACATCGTCAGCGTGGGGCTAAGCAACGCCGATCTCATCAAGGCGGCGAAGGCGTTGGCATCGCTGTAGCGTCTTCGCTTGAAGCACGACGAACGCTGCGCTAACCTCGATAATCGATTGGCCGGCTTTCGTGACGCAGGCTGCCAGCCCGGTTCACGCGCTGGTGCATACCGCGACTGCCTCTCGATGCGCGCTCGGTTTCGACGACACGACTCGCCTCAAGCGCTCGACGAAAGCGCTGTTGACTGATCGGGCTGCTAGTATCTATGCTGCTGTGGCGCTGCGTCGCCTCTCATGGTTGAGTACTTCCTTGATTTATTTATTGACCCCGCTAATTAGCCGACGCTCTTTCGCCCGTCTTTTGACTGATTGCCTCGCCGTTCTGGCGTTGATGGGCTGCGCCATGATGGCTCAGGCCACGCCGGTCGTGACCGGCTCCTGGCAGCATGCGCTCTCGGCCTATCAGCAACCGAAGTACCCGCCGGACTACACGCACTTTGGCTATGTTGACCCCGACGCACCCAAAGGTGGCGTGCTGCGCCTGAGCAATCCGGATCGGCGTACCAGTATCGACAAACTCAATCCCTTTACGATCAAGGGTGTGGCACCGGCGGCGCTCATGATGTTCATGTTTGAGAGCTTATGCTCGTTCTCGATGGATGAACCTTCCGCGATGTACGGGTTGTTGGCTGAATCCATGCTGGTGGCACCCGACTTGTCATCGATCAGTTTTCGCATACATCCCAAGGCGCGTTTCAACAACGGTGACGCCGTCACCCCTGAGGACGTCGCCGATAGCTTCCGGCGGTTGCGGGGCAAATTGATCTCGCCTACTTACGCATCACCCCTAGCCGGGGTGGCTGCAGCTACCGTGGTTGATGCCAACACCGTACGTTTTGACCTGAAAGAGCGTTCGGTCGATGCGTTGTTTGCCTTGGGCTACATGCCAGTGTTCTCGCGCAAGTGGGGCAACGGCAAAGCGTTAGCTGATGTCGTCAACGAACAGCCTATTGCCAGTGGCCCCTACCTGATCGACAAGCTGGAAATGCCCGGTCGTATTGAATTCCGGCGCAACCCCGAGTACTGGGCGCGCGACCTGCCGGTGCGTCGTGGACACTTCAATTTTGATCGCATTGTTTATCGCATGTACAAGGATCAGGACATCAGGCGCGAAGCCTTCAAGGCGGGTGAGTTCGACATCATGCGGGAGCTGGCCGCGAGCAAATTTGCGCGTGTCCATAAGGGCCCCAAGTGGGACGACGGACGCATCATCAAGAAGGTGTTCACCGTCGATACTGGCAGCATGCTGCAGGCGTTTGACATGAATCTGCGGCTGAAAAAGTTTCAGGACATCAGGGTGCGCGAGGCTCTGATGTTGGCCTGGGATTTTGAGAATTACAACCGCTACGGCACGTTTCTCCGGGCCAACAGCATCTTCAACAATACCGAGTTCGCGGCGGTGGGCGAGCCATCTGCCGACGAACTCAATCTTCTGGAGCCATTTCGCAAGGATTTGCCCGCTACTGTGTTTGGACCCGCCTTCCGGGCTCCTCGCAACGATACGCATCCCAATGCATTGCGCGACAACCTGAAGCGAGCGGCGGAGCTACTGGCAGAGGCCGGCTGGAAGATCGCACCTGACGGGCTGTTACGCAATGCCGCTGGAGAGGCCTTCACGCTCGAATTTCTCGAACCGTCTCAAGTGGGCCGATTCACCGATTTTGCGCGTAACCTTTTGAAACTGGGGATTATCTACAAAGATCGGCTGGTGGATTTCTCGCTGTTCCGACGACGGCTGGAAGCTTACGATTACGAGGCCATCGTTATCGTCGAGGGCAAGTTCACCTTGCCGAACTCGGGCGATCTGCGCGCCATCTGGGGCAGCCGCAGCGTCGATGAACCGGGCGGCAACAACTTTCGTGGCGTCAAAAGTCCCGCTGTGGATGCGCTGATCGAGCGTATCGGCAAGGCGTCCACGCTTGACGAACTGCGCACGGCATCGCGCGCACTGGATCGAGTGGCAATGTGGAACCACTGGCAGATTCCCATGCTCTTTACCCGCACCGAACCGACCTCGTACTGGAACAAATTCGGCATCCCCAAGGCGCAGGCCCGCTATTTTCAAATCGACAGCATCCCCGACCAGAACAGTCAGCCGTGGCCATTGTGGACCTGGTGGGACAAATCGCTGGACAAACGCGTCCCCGGCAAAACCGCAAACTGAGGCTGACGCATGCTCACCTACATCTTGAAGCGCATCCTGCTGCTGTTACCCACGCTGCTTGGCGCGCTCACCATCACCTTTGCGGTCATTCAGTTTGTGCCTGGCGGCCCGGTCGAACAGATGATGGCAGAGGCGCGCGCCAGCGACGGCGGCGACGCGGGTGGCTACCGCGCGAGTCGCGACATTGACGCGAAACAGATTGCCGAGCTCAAGAAACTCTATGGCTTCGACAAACCGACCCATGTCCGCTACTGGGAAATGCTGGTCAGCTTTGTTCGCTTCGATCTTGGCCGCAGCTTTCTGCACAACAAGGAGGTCTGGACCCTGATCAAGGAGAAGTTGCCGGTGTCCATCAGTCTGGGTATCTGGAGCTTCCTGCTGTCGTACCTGATCTCGGTGCCACTCGGGATCGCCAAGGCGGTGCGGGAAGGCTCACGCTTTGACACGCTGACGACATTTGCGGTGCTGATTGGTTACGCCATTCCCGGCTTTGTGCTTGGCGTTTTGCTCATTGTTTTGTTTGCTGGAGGGACGTTTCTGGACTGGTTCCCGCTGCGTGGACTGACTTCAGACAATTGGGCCGAACTCAGCTGGGGTGCGCGTGTGAGGGACTACTTCTGGCATCTGGCTTTACCGCTCACGTGCCTGACTATCGGCGCCTTTGCGGTGACCACCATGCTGACCAAAAACACCTTCGTTGAGGAAATCCGCAAGCAGTATGTGCTGGTCGCTCGCGCCAAGGGTTTGTCGCAGCGCCGCGTGCTCTACAAGCACATCTTCCGCAATGCGCTGATTCCGCTGGTCACTGGTTTTCCAGCGGCTTTCGTGCACGCGTTTTTTGCTGGTTCGGTGCTGATCGAAACGCTGTTTTCGCTGGATGGTCTAGGCCTGCTCGGTTACGAAGCCGTGATCCGGCGCGACTATCCTGTGGTGCTCGGCTCGCTCTATGTCTTCACGCTGATCGCGCTGGTGGTCAAGCTGGTGTCTGACATCCTCTACCGTGTGGTTGACCCACGGGTGCAGTTTGGAGCGGTCGGCAAATGAGCGCCGTGGCTGTGGCAACTGACGCGCCTGCGTTCAAACCGATGTCCCCCACCCAGCGCGCCTGGGCGCGCTTCCGGAGACATCGTTT
>JBBRVM010000199.1:0-6991 GCA_038246865.1 Burkholderiales bacterium | reverse complement strand
GCAAGCATGACGATGGCAAATCGTAGCAAGCTTTGCTGCGCGAACGGCACCACCACCGCCGTGGTCACCGCCATCATCGCCACATGAGTGGACGATTGCAGCGCCGAAACGCTGCCGCGCGCGTGTGAAAACGCGTCCAGGAGTTTGAGCGTGATACAGGGCGTCACCAGGGCCATTCCGAACGTGTAGAGCGCAACCGGCGCGATGTTCCAGACAACGCTCGGCGGCATGAACGCGCTGACACCGAGGTTCGCAACCGCAGCGATCAGCATGATCGAAAACCCCCAGTTCATCTGTCGCACATGACTCACGCGTCCCGCCAGACGACCCGAGCAATACGCCGCCAATGTGATGCCCGCGATTCCCGGAATGAACAACACAGCAAAGTCCTTGCTGGTCAGCCCGAGGTGGCCCATGAGAAATGCGGGAGCACCGGCAATGTAGACGAAAAATCCGACGAAATTGATGCCCGGGATGGCCGCCAGACTTTGAAAGGTTTTGTTGAAAAACATCCTGCTGTAGTTTTTCGCGAGCGGCACCAGCGCGAACGGCAAACGCGCTTCACGCGGATGCGTTTCGACCAGCCCCATCTGCGACCACGTAATCAACACGACTGCGTAACCGCCGAGAAACCAGAAAATCGATGGCCACGCCAGGTGCGCTACCAGCCAGCCACCGAGGATCGGCGCGACGATAGGCGCGAGCGCGAACAGCATCTGGATGCGCGACAGCTGACGCTGCGCCTCATCTCCTGCGAACAGATCGCGCACGACGGCTCGACCCACAACAAAACCAGCCCCGGCGAAACAGCCTTGCAGCGCCCGAAACACGAGCAATGCGTCAATGGACTGCGAGAGGGCACAGCCAACGGAAGCCGCCGCATGAACGCACATTGTCCCAACGATGACCGGCTTGCGACCAATCGAATCGCTGATCGCGCCGTGAAACAGCGACACGATGGCGAAGCCGATGAAGTACACCGTCAGCGTCAACTGCATTTGCACTTCGGTCGCGGGCAGCGCCGCCTGCATCGTGGGGAATGCGGGCAAGTACGTGTCAATCGAGAACGGCCCGAGCATCGACAGCGCGGCTAATAACCAGGTGAGCTTCATGCGCTCGCGGCCATCGGCGTAGCGTGCGATCAGGGCGGCTTGCGACAACGGCGTGACCGTTGCTGCCTCCGTCCGCGCGCCCGCATCATTGTTGCGTGGCAAACACAGCCTCTTCGATCTCCGCGCGCTTCAGCGAAGGGGCAAACATGACAATAAAATCGTAGGCAAAACGGCGCAGGAATGCGTTACGCCGCAGCCCAACGCGTGTCACTGAGGGCGCAAACAAGTGCGACGCATCGAGCCGTTTCAGATCGGAATCCACTTTCGGCTCATACGCCATTTCGGCCAGAATCCCGACGCCGACATTAAGGCGCACGTACGTCTTGATGACGTCGGAATCAAGCGCGGTTAACGCCACGTTCGGCGTGAAGCCTGCGCTTGCAAACGCACGATCCACTTGCGAGCGCCCGGTAAACGCGGTGTCGTACGTAATCAGTGGATACTTGGAGAGCGCTTCGATGGTGAGCACTTCTTCCTTCACCAGCGGGTGCTTCGGCGGCGCGATGATGCAGCGATTCCAGCGATAGCACGGCAGCGTGACCAGGAGCGGATCAAGCGCCAGCGCTTCAGTCGCAATCGCAATGTCGGCCTCGCTGCCCGCCACCCAGTCGGCGCACTGCTTCGGGTTGCCCTGCTTCAGTTTTAGTTTGACATCGGGGTACTTCGCCCCAAATTGCGTGACCACGCGCGGCAGTACATAGCGCGCCTGGGTGTGCGTGGTGGCGATGGTGAGTACGCCCGCTTTCGCGTTGGTCATGTCGGAGGCCAACGCCTTCAGACTGGTGGCGTCGCCGTGGAGACGTTTGGCAATCGCGTAAGCCTGTTCGCCTGCTTGTGTCAGCCCCAAAAAACGCTTGCCACGACGCTCAAAAATCTTGAGCCCTAACTCATCTTCAAGCGTTTTGATGTGCTTGCTGACCACCGGTTGCGCGGTGTAGCAGGCCACCGCCGCGTCAGACACACTGAAGCCGTTTTCGACGACGGCACAGATAAATTTGATTTGCTGGAGGTTCATGTTTTGAGTATTATTTTTTTGCGCTGGTTATGCTCTTGTAACATAAGCACATTATGACTCAACGCTTTGTCCTGCATCCGGTGACGCCCCAGCTTCGGCTGATCAAGCAAGCCGCACAACTGCTGCGCGACGGCGCAGTCATCGCTTATCCCACCGACAGCTCGTATGCGCTCGGCTGCCGCCTGGGCGACGCTAATGCTCTCAAATTGCTGCGGCAATTGCGCGGCGTGGACGACAAGCATCATCTGACACTGGTGTGCGCCGATTTGACTGAGCTCGGCAAATATGCGCGTGTCGACAACGTTGCCTTCCGCATGTTGAAGCTGGGCACGCCGGGGCCTTACACCTTCATTCTGGAGGGGACGCGTGAAGTGCCCAAGCGGCTCATGCATCCGAAGCGGGCAACGCTCGGCCTGCGCATGCCAGATCACCCGGTGGTGCAGGCGCTGTTGCAGGAATTGGGCGAACCGATTTTGTCGGCCACGCTGATACCGCCGGGCGCAGATCATCCGCTCAATGACCCCGACGAAATCGTGCGGCAGATGCCGAAAAGCCTCGCCGCCATTCTCGACGCCGGGCAAACGCCGGAGGCCGCGACTACCGTGATTGACCTGACTGGCGACACGCCGGAAGTGTTGCGGGTGGGCAACGGCGCACTGGCGCGCCTCGGTCTCAGCGATTAGGTATCACGCTGCACCGCAGAAATGCCTACACTTCAGTCATTCTCAGAGTTGGCAATTTCGACCGACTCGATAATGGAGGTCTCGATGAAACGTATTTTTCTTTGCAAGGTGGGCGGAGCAAGCGTCGCCCGCATGATCGCCGCGTCGGTCGGTTTCGCGCTGGCAACTTCTGTCTTCGCGCTCGACGTAGCGGGCGTCAAGGTCGATGAGCGGATCAAGTTGGCCAATCAGGATCTGGTGTTGAACGGGGCTGGTGTTCGCTACGCGGCCGCCGGATTCGTGCGCGTTTATGTCGCTGCACTCTACCTGCCGCAAAAGAAGACTACCAGCAACGAAATCGGCGCGCTCAAGGGGCCAAAGCGCATGCAATTGAGCGTGATGCGCGAGATCAATTCGAACGATTTTTCGAAAGCGCTACTGTCGGGTATGCGCGCCAATTTGTCGAGCGCGGAGCAACAAAAGCACTTCGAAAGCCTACTCAAACTCGGCTCGATTTTCGGCCAGATTCCGTCGCTTAAAAAAGGTGAATCCATCACCATTGATTCGATTCCCGGCACCGGCGTAGTGATTCTGGTCAACAACAAGCGAGTCGGCGAAGTGTTTCAGGATGACACGTTTTTTCAGGCACTATTACAAATCTGGGTCGGCCCCAAGCCCATCGACGAGAGTTTAAAACCCGTGCTGCTTGGTACGGTTGCCAGTAACGATAATTCGGTGAGTACCAACACCCGAGATCGTTTCTAGATAATGAACAGCTCCGCTCAGCCCCGCGTCGGATTGATTGGCATTGGCCTCATGGGTCACGGCATGGCGAAGAACATCGCGGCGAAAGGTTTTCCGCTGACGTTTCTGCGTCGTCGCAGCATGCCGGACGCGGGCAATGATCTGGTCGCGCTGGGCGGTTCAGCGGCAGAAACGCCGAGAGAGATTGCGGTCGCCAGCGACGTCGTGATCCTGTGTGTGACAGGTTCGCCGGACGTGGAATCGGTGTGCTTCGGCGCGAACGGCATTGCAGAAGCGGCGCGGGCAGGATTGATAGTGGTCGACACGTCGACCGCTGAGCCGACGTCCACCGCATCACTGCGCGAGCGTTTTGCGGCGCTGGGTGTTGAGTTCGTTGATGCGCCCCTCGCTCGCACGCCGGTCGAAGCTGAGCTTGGCAAATTGAACACGATGGTCGGCGCGACGGACGACAGTTTTGCGAAGATCGAGCCCGTGCTCAAGGCGTATTGCGAAAACATTTTTCACGTCGGGCCGCCGGGCGCAGGCCACAAGATCAAGTTGATGAACAACTTCATCGCGCAGGCAATCTGCGCGTCGGCTGCCGAGGCCTTCGCGGCAGCTGTGAAATCTGGCGTTGACCCGAAACAACTGGTGCGCGTGGTGAGCGCCGGTGGCGTGAATTCGGGGCTGTTTCAGGCGATGGCAAAAACGCTCGATGGCGACATGGGCGGGCTTAAGTTTCAGCTCGACAACGCTCGCAAGGATTTGCGTTACTACACCCATTTCACCGAAAGCATGCCGCTCACCAGCTGGATGGGTGAAGCCGTGCATCAAACGTTGGTACAGGCCTGCGCGATGGGGCTGGGCGGCGGTATGGTTTCGGAACTGGTGACGGCGGCAGAGCGGGTGAACGGCGTAAAGATTACCCCTTAGTTCCGGGGAAGTCTACTCAACGCTTCTGGACACGAAAAGCCCGAAAGTCTCCCCTGCGAAGTAGGGGAGATGTCGCGAAGCGACAGAGGGGTTGCGAGGAGTCAGAGCCACGCTAACTTTGTGCTCCTGTCATTTACCCCTCCCCCTGCGGGCACCTCCCCTACTGCGCAGGGGAGGTAAGCGGAATGCGCTGGGCCAGCGGCAACTGCACCGCATGCACCAGTTGCAGAACCTCCAGCTCGCAACCAAAGTGCCCAACAATTTGCATCCCTACCGGTAGCCCGTTCGCTGCGAACGCTACCGGTGCGCTGGCGGCAGGGTGCGAGGTCATGGTGATCCGACAGGCCGACCTCATCCACTCAAGGTAGTTCGCCAGCGGAGTGCCGTCGATTTCCATCGGGTACGGCGTGTTGATGTCAAACGGCAATACCTGATTGACTGGGCAGATGAAGTAGTCGTACTTCGTTAAAAATCGCTGCATCCGCTCGAAGCATTTTGACTGCTGCGATTGGGCTTCCGCGATCTGCTCACCGGTGAGCTTGAGACCCTGTTCGATGTTCCATACGGCGGTGTCTTTGAGCAGCGCCTTGTGATTTTTGTAGTGGCCGCCGAGGCTGTTCACCATACGTAGCGCACGCATCACCTGAAACGCGTTATCGGCAATTTCCAGATCGGGTTCGGCTTCTTCGACAATCGCACCGATCGCCTCGAAACGTTTGAGCGATTTTTGCAGCGCGTCGCGCACGCCCTTCTCGACCGGCAAACCGCCGAGCGTAGGACTCCACGCAATGCGCGTCCCTTTGAAATCACGATCCAGCGGTTCGCGGAAAACCGTCGGGTCTCCGCAACGGCCCATCGGGACCCGTGGGTCATCGCCGGCCTGAACCGAAAGCAACCACGCTGCGTCCTCCGCCGTGCGCGCTATGGGGCCTAAAACGCCTAGCGTGCTCCATAGATTGATCGACGGATAAATCGGCACGCGACCCGGCGATGGCCGCAGCCCGACGACGCCGCAGAAGTTTGCAGGATTCCTCAAACTGCCGCCCATGTCCGAACCATCAGCAAACGGCAACATGCCAGAGGCGACCGAGACGGCCGCGCCACCGGACGAACCGCCACAGGTTTTCGTCACGTCCCACGGATTTTTCGTGGCACCGAACACCGCATTGAACGTCTGGCTCCCGAGGCCAAATTCGGGCGTGTTGGTTTTTCCAAGCAGCGTAAGGCCATGTGCGCGAAAACGCTCGACCATGAGCGAGTCGTAATCCGGCACCCAGTCCTTCAGGATGGGTGAGCCCATCGTCGTGCGCATGCCTTTGACGGGCTCCAGATCCTTCATCGCAATGGGCAGACCCGCGAGTGGCGAAGTGGGCTTGCCAGTGGCACGGCGGGTATCGATGGCGTCGGCGTTGGCGTACGCGCCTTCCGGGTCAAGCGACACGATGGCGTTCAACGAGGGATTGATGCGATCAATCTGCGCGAAGCTCGCGTCAAGCAACTCACGCGATGAAAGTTGGCGCGAAGTGAGCAGGTTCGAGAGCTCGCGAACCGAAGAAAACAACAATTCAGACATGATCAGCTTTTACGTGAAACACCCACTGCACAGGGGCTAGTAAGGATAATTGACTACAATCGACTTTTACGGATTTATCGATCCAGCCCCGGTGTAGATTGGCTTTCATCTCGAAGTCATATCGGCTTCAGAGTAACCGTGGGCGGGCACTGCCCGCCCGGTAGCCCTCAGGGCGTAAGCCCAAACATCAGTCGCTGTAGGGCGTGCCCCAAAGTACGCACCCTCGTTACGAAATTTCAGCAGTTGATATTGCGAGCCTTCGGTGCGCATTCTGGTGCGCACCCTACGAAATCAACTAATTTTTCTGGATATTCCAGTAAGCCGAACCGGCAGTTTTCAACACGCCGGTGATGTTCTTGCGAACAGCGGCCGGGTTTTTGTACTCACCGAGGATCGCATGAGTGCCCACTTGTGTCGCCCGTACCTGAACCTCTTCTGCCAACCGTTTCTTGTCGCCATCGGTGCCAGCGCGAGCGTAATCATCACGCAGCTTTTCAAGCGTTGCGTCAGTCGCCCAGCCCGCCCAGCCTTTTTCGCCGTTGCCGCCCAAAGGTGCGCTGGTCAGCGGGTTCATGATGTCAGCACCCACCCAGGCGGTCAGGAAAATGTTCCAGCCGCCCTGCTCGACGGGTTCTTTCTTCGAGCGGCGCGCCACGAGTGAGCCCCAGTCCATCGTGATCAGATCGACCTTGAAACCGGCCTGGCGCAATAGCTGTGTGGCGACCAGCGGCAACTTGTGGATCGATTGCAAATCGGTTGGACGCATCACCACAATCGGCTTGCCGTCATAACCCGAAGCTTTCAGCAGTTCCTGCGCTTTGGCCATGTTGCCTTTGACCATAAACTCGCTGCCTTTCGGTGTCGCGAGCGGCGTTCCGCACGGATACATACTCGGGCAGGTGAAGAACTTGCTCTCGTTTTCCGGCCCGACCTGCGCGCGCAGGAAGGCTTC
>JBBRVM010000198.1:0-7008 GCA_038246865.1 Burkholderiales bacterium | reverse complement strand
GTTTAACTGGAAGAAAAATCTCGACGAATCGACCATTGCCAAATTCCAGCGCGAACTCGGCGCAATGGGCTACAAATTCCAGTTCATCACGCTTGCTGGTTTCCACAGCCTTAACTACTCGATGTTCAATCTGGCGCACGGCTACGCGCGCAACAACATGACGGCGTTTGTGGAGTTGCAAGAGGCTGAATTCGCCGCGGCTGCACATGGCTTCACCGCTGTGAAGCATCAGCGCGAAGTGGGCACCGGTTACTTTGACGCGGTGACACAAGTCATTCAGGGCGGACAAAGCTCGACCACGGCGCTGCATGGCTCCACCGAAGATGAGCAATTCTTTGACGAGAAGAAGCCCACCCTGAAATTGGCTGTGGGCCAAAACGACTAGCAGTACGAACAAAGGGCTGCTTGAGGCGCAGCCCCGCGACGGAGAGGTCTAGGGTTTTCCCCGCACCAAAAAAGAGAGAAATGCACGAAAAAAGCTTGTAACTCTTATATACGACCCTATAATCCGTCCTGATTTCCTCGAGGAGGAGGGAACCCTTCGGCCCGCGCCGCGTTCATTCGCTCCGCGGGCTTTTTTCTGTGTGGAGGGGCGAAAATCGTTGCTTAATGTGGGAGCGGCTTTAGCCGCGAAAAGGTTTCGACGGGCATTCGCGGCTAAAGCCGCTCCCACAAGGGCAATGCGGCTACAGTGCTGTTGCGACTGGCGCCAGCGCCTTTAGCCAGCGTTCAAACGGCAATTTGTGCTCCGCTTGCAAAGCTCTTGCACGTGCCTGCATCGCGCGGCTATCAAGCAGGGGCAACGGCGATTTGGTCGCGATTACGGTGACGTTTTCGGTCGCAATCGCAGGCAGCAACACGATGTTGTCTGCACCAAAAACGGTGCGCAGTCTGCGCAGTCCGCCGCGATAGCGAGTAACGCTGCTCCACATGTTCGCGACGAACACACCGCGCGCCTTTAGCGCGGTATGTGCTGCCGCATAAAAGTCTGTCGACTCCAGCGTGCCCACTCTGCCGCGCCCATCGTAACAATCCACCCAGATCCAGTCGACGCTCGACGCCGGTCGCTCAGTGATCACTTTGGCTGCATCGCCCAGCGTCAGGACAACGCGCGGATCATCCGCAGGCAACGGAAATGCCGAACGAGTCAGCGCCATCACATCAGCGCGCAGCTCGACGATCTCCATGCGTTTGATCGACTCTTGCCAATGCGCTAGAGCCCAGCGCGGCAGCGACCCTACGCCCAACCCGGCGACATAAATGGTTTTGGGTGGGGGTGTGAACAGCAGTGCCGCGCACATGTCCTGCGCGTAGCCCAACGCGAGGTCAGCCGGGCGACTGATGCGCATGCGCCCTTGTACCCATTCTGACCCGAAGTGCAGCGTGCGAAAACCGTGTTGCTCAGAGATGAGGAGATTGGACATTGATGCGCGGCTCGCGCCACAAAAGATTTGCGTAAAGGTTCTTATTGTCTCCAATCCGCGGCGAGGCACACGAGCCAGCGTAGGGGTTAACACGCCGCCCGCTTAAAATGAGTGCTCCTCCTCCAGAGAGTTGCTCTTTGCCATGGTCAATCGCGCATCTGTTTCCAAACCCATTCTGACCGCTGTCGCAGCCCCTGCAGCCTCTGTGCTGTCCACCATTCCGGAAATCATCGCCGACCTGAAAGTCGGTCGCATGGTCATTCTGGTCGATGAAGAAGATCGCGAAAACGAAGGCGATCTGGTGCTTGCGGCCGAGTTTGTCACCCCTGAGGCGATCAACTTCATGGCCAGGCATGCGCGCGGCCTGATCTGTCTGACGCTTACGCAGGAGCGCTGTGCGCAGCTCAATCTGCCGCTGATGACCTCAAGCAACCGTTCGGGCTTCGGCACAAACTTCACGCTGTCGATTGAAGCGGCGGAAGGTGTATCGAGTGGTATCTCGGCGGCGGATCGTGCCCTGACGGTAAAAGCGGCCGTCGCGTTCAACGCCAAGCCCACCGACATCGTGCAGCCGGGCCACATCTTCCCGGTGATGGCGCAACCGGGTGGCGTACTCATGCGTGCGGGCCATACGGAAGCGGGATGCGACTTAACTCGTATGGCGGGCCTTACACCTGCCTCCGTCATCTGCGAGGTCATGAAGGACGACGGCACGATGGCGCGCTTGCCTGATTTGCTCATTTTCGCCAAAGAACATGGCCTGAAAATCGGTGCAATCACTGATCTCATCCAGTATCGCGCCGCTCAGGAAAATCTCGTGGAATGCGTCGGCGAACGGCCGCTGCAAACGGCACAAGGCGAATTCACACTCAAAGTGTTCCGCGAAAAACTGTCCTCGGCGACCCATCTCGCGATTGTCAAAGGCGCACCCACGCCAGACCGTGAAACGGTGGTGCGCGTCCATGAGCCGCTGTCAGTCATTGATACGCTTGACGCAAAGAGCGCCGTGCATTCATGGAGCGTACCGAGCGCGCTGGCGCGGCTGCAAAAAGCGGACGCTGGCGTTTTGGTGCTCTTGCATCAAAGCGAATCGGCGGATGCCCTGCGCGATCGCGCTTTGAACGTGAAGCCATTAAATGCACATAAGATGGATTTGCGCACTTACGGAATCGGTGCACAAATTTTGCGAGCGCTCAACGTCGGCAAGATGCGAGTCCTCGCTCGTCCGCGTCGTATGCCCTCAATGACCGGCTTCGAGCTCGACGTCGTAGCTTACGAAGAACAACAAGAACACTGAAAGTACGGTTATGTCTCTACAGCCCCTCATGAAACTTCGCGGCTCCGGCTTGCGTATCGGCATCGTCACCGCACGTTTCAATGCACCGATTTGCGAAAAATTACTCGCTGGTGCGAAAAAAGCGCTTGCTGAAATGGGTGTTGAGCCCGGCGATATTGCCGAGGTCACTGTACCCGGCGCGCTGGAGATTGCATTCGCATTGCAGGCCTTCGCCAGCACCGAAGAGTTCGACGCGCTGATCGCGTTGGGTTGCGTGATCAAGGGCGATACCTATCACTTCGAGATTGTCTGCAACGAATCAGCCGCTGGCATTACGCGCGTTGGGCTTGAGCTTGACGTTGCGATTGGCAATGGCGTGCTCACGACGTATAACGATGAGCAGGCTGACATTCGAGCTGAGCAGAAAGGTTATGAGGCGGCGCAAGCCGCCGTTGAAATGGCGCTGCTGCAAGAGTGGACCCATTCGAAGTTTGGCGAATCCTGATCATGGTTGCACCGGAACAGTCGCAACCTCTAGAAGCGCCGCAAACTAAACCCAAACCAAAATCAGCTCGTCGCTGGGCGCGTGAATTTGCGCTGCAGGGGCTCTACGAGTTCTATGTTGCAGAGCACGACCCGGTGTCGATCAGGCTTCGCGCCGAAAGTGACGAGGACTTCAAGCGTTGCGACAAAGCCTTCTTTCGCGAAATGTGGAAAGGAGTGACCGACGATTGGAATGCCCTCGTGGTCATCGCGCAGCCGCATGTAGACCGCCCGTTCGCACAGATCAGCCCGATCGAGCGCGGCATTATCCTGATCGGAACGTGGGAGCTGAAATCGCGGCTCGACATTCCGTATCGTGTGGCGATCAACGAATCGGTTGAGCTCGCCAAGACATTCGGCGGCACTGACGGACACAAATGGGTCAATGGCGTACTCGACAAAGTCGCGCCGATATTGCGCGCCGACGAAGTAGCGGCGCCGAAGCCCGCTCGACGGTAATAGCTGCAGTCGCGCGATGACCGAATTCGAGCTGATCGCGCGCTACTTCTCGCGGCCTGACGTTGCCGGTACCGCAATCGTTGGCAATGGCGATGATTGCGCCGTCATCGCCCCCTCGCCGGGTAACGCTTTCGCCGTGACTACGGATACGCTGGTTGAAGGTCGCCATTTTCTGCCGACGATTGATCCCTACAAGCTCGGTCGTCGCGTCGTACACGTCAACCTGAGCGACCTCGCGGCAATGGGCGCGAAACCTCGTTATGCGTTACTTTCGCTTACGCTGCCGCAGATCGACGAAGCATGGATTGCTAAATTTTCTGAGGGCTTGTGGGTTGCGCTCGATCAGTTTGGCGTTGAGCTAATTGGCGGCAACACCACTCGCGGGCCGCTCGCAATCGCGCTCACCGCGATGGGTGAAGTGCCACCCGGTGAAGCGCTGTTGCGCAGCGGTGCAAAGGCCGGTGACGAGCTTTGGGTAAGCGGCGCTTTAGGTGACGCGGGTTGGGGGCTGTACGGTCTTCTCGAAGCAGAAGCAAAAGGGGCTGTCGCGCAAATCAAAGCAAGGCCTGACCAGATTGGGAAATACGAATGCCCGGAGGCGCGCGTGGCGCTGGGCCTTGCCCTGCGCGGTATCGCGACCAGTTGCATCGATATCTCCGACGGTTTGTTAAGCGAAGCGCAGCACCTGGCGACCCGCTCAAACGTTGCAATCGAAATCAACATTGAGGCGATACCGTCTGGCCTCACCCATTTGTCGCGCGAGAATATTTGGGGCTTGGCTGCGACGATGTCGATGGAAGATGACAGTGAGCGGATATGGACGAAGGCACTCGATCACATCGGGCAGCACTGTTTGCTCGCCACCGGCGACGCATATGAGCTTTTATTCACAGCACCCCTGGCACAGCATGAGGTTGTGGCTGAACTGCTGCGGGCGCAAGCCCTTGACGGGGCTTGTATCGGTCGCGTGATCGCGTCAGATTCTGCTGCTAAAGTCCGCGTACTGGATGCACAATCACGCCCAATGGATATTGAAATCAAAGGCTGGGATCACTTTGCATGAGTGAGATCATCGCCCTCCCGTTGCCGGTGCAGCCCATCAAGCCGACGCTGCGTTTCATGCTGTCGCATCCGGCACATGTGATTTCGCTCGGCCTCGGCTCTGGGCTCGCACCGTTTGCGCCCGGAACGTTTGGCACGTTGCTCGGCCTCTTTGCGACGCGCTGGCTTCAGCCGATGGTGGGCGACGATGTATTTTTCATCGGCCTCGCAGTGGCGTTCATCATCAGCATCTGGGCCGCCGGCGTGACGGGGCGTGCGCTCGCTGCAAGCGATCACGGCGCGATCGTGTCGGACGAAGTGATCGCGATGGCGCTGATCACGGCGATGCTGCCGGGCGCGATGTGGAAACAGGCTTGCGCATTCCTGCTGTTTCGCTTTCTTGACATCCGAAAGCCTGGCCCCATCGGCTGGGCGGATCGCAATGTGAAAGGCGCGTTTGGCGTGATGCTTGATGATTTGATCGCGGCGGCGCTGACGCTCTTGGTTTTCGCGCTGTGGCTTCGGATTTTTTGAGCACCCGAGATGCACGCATTGTTTGATGAATGGCTGAAGCTTGCGGAGCATATCGGTACGGTGTGCGTTGCTGAGAAGCGCGTCGTCACGGGGGCCGAGAGCTGTACCGGGGGCCTGATCGCCGCCGCACTCACGAGCGTGAGCGGTTCGTCCGCCTGGGTAGATCGTGGGTTCGTCACTTATAGCAATGAAGCGAAAATGGAAATGCTGGGCGTGGCGTCCGCAACACTTGACGCGTTCGGTGCTGTCAGCGAAGAGACTGCTCGTGAGATGGCAGCGGGCGCTTTGAAGAACAGCAGAGCGACCATTGCCTATTCGGTGACGGGCGTTGCCGGGCCGACCGGAGGCGTGGCAACGAAGCCGGTTGGTATGGTGTGTTTCGGATTCGCCACTGCAAACAACGTGAGCTCCGTGACGAAGTATTTTCAGGGTGACCGTAGCTCTGTTCGCGAACAGAGCGTGAATTTCGTCCTCGCCCAACTCTCTCGTGCCAGAATCTAAATCTCGCATCTGATCTGACAATCGTCTAATGAAGTGCCCCTTCTGCGGCTCTCTTGAAACACAAGTGATCGACTCGCGCGTTTCCGAGACAGGCGATGCGATTCGTCGTCGCCGCAAATGCCTTGCCTGCGACAAACGTTTCACCACGTTCGAGACGGTCGAAATGCGCATGCCGCAGGTCATCAAGGGTAACGGAACGCGCATCGATTTCAATGTCGAAAAAATTCGCACCGGCTTTAATCGCGCGTTGCATAAGCGCTTCGTGCCGACCGAATTTGTTGATCAGGCGATTGCCCGAATCACCGCCAATATTCACAGCCTCGGCGAGCGCGAAATCCCGTCGCGCAGCATTGGCGAGATGGTGATGGCAGAGCTTTACAAGCTCGACAAGGTCGCCTATATCCGCTTCGCTTCGGTCTACAAATCATTTCAGGACGTTGAGGATTTTCGCTCAGCGTTGCACGAGGTGGAGCGTCCAATGTTGGCCAAAGTGGTCAAAAAGCCGGTCGCTAAAAACTTGAAGCAGCCGCCGAAAAATGTTTAGCGCTGGCGACGAAACTTTCATGCGTCGTGCGCTGGAGTTGGCGGCGATGGCGATGAATCACGCCACGCCGAATCCGCGAGTAGGTTGCGTCCTGGTGCGTGACGGCGCAGTCATCGCCGAGGGCTTTACGCAACGGCCCGGCGAGCCTCATGCAGAGGCACACGCGATAAAAAACGCCCGTTCCAAAGGCATCAATCTGGAAGGCGCGACTGCTTACGTCACGCTGGAACCGTGCAATCACTTTGGAAAAACACCGCCCTGTACAGAGGCCTTGATCGGCGCCGGAATCCAGCGTGTGGTGACCGCGATGGAGGATCCGAATCCGATGGTCGGCGGCACCGGTCACACGCGGCTGCGAGATGCAGGCATCGACGTACGTGTGGGCCTGCTGTCGCATGATGCGCTTGAAATCAACATTGGTTTTGTCAAACGCATGACGACGGGGCTGCCGTGGGTGCGCTGCAAGGTCGCCGCATCGATGGATGGCCGCACTGGGCTCGCGACTGGTGAGTCGCAGTGGATCACGGGCGACGAAGCGCGGCGCGACGGTCATCGCTGGCGTGCGCGTGCATGCGCCGTACTCACTGGCAGCGGCACCATACGCCATGACAATCCGCAGATGACGGTGCGCGGTGTCACCACAGTGTTACCGCTTCGTCAGCCGTTGCGCGTCGTGTTCGATCACC
>JBBRVM010000197.1:0-7011 GCA_038246865.1 Burkholderiales bacterium | reverse complement strand
CGCCCATCCAGACGAAAAGCGGTAAGGCAGTCAAAGTCCAGCTGCTGGCCGAGCCCCAGATGGTGACAGCCATCGCGTCCCCCGCCGGGCGCGAGGAAAACAGCTCCATCGCGACCCATGCCACACCGGAGAGCGTGAGACCGATCCAGACGCCGCCGGCGAGAAAACCGAAGAGCACAACGATCAGTAATAGCGTGATGAGAATGTCCATATTGCCGCTTCGCTATTCGTTACGCAGCGACTCGTCGCTGCTGTAAGCTTTGCGGGTGCCACGTAACTCGCCGACGAATTCATCGACGAACGCGATGAACAAAATCAAGGTGCCCAGCGCCATCGATATCTGCGGAATCCACAGCGGCGTTGCGTCGTTGCTCGTTGAAATATCGTGGAATTGCCACGACTGCCAGCAGAGTTTGCCGCTAAAAAATGCGAGCAAGCCTGCGAGCAACACCGCCATTGCAAGGGAAAATATTTCAAAGCGTCGGCGTGCGGCAGGGGCGAGCGCTTGCAGCAGAAGGGTGACTCGTATGTGCTCGCCGCGTTTCAACGTGTGGGCTAGCGCGAAAAATCCTGCGCCCGCCATCATGTAGCCGGCGTAAGCGTCGGTGCCGCGAACATGAAATCCCAGCTCGCGCCCGGCAATTGAGAGCATCACCATGACGAGAAGCGCGACCATAAAGGTTGCCGCGATCCATGCGGCGGAGTCATAGAGTGTGTCTAGCGCTTTGCGCATGGAAGCCTTCGGGATAATGAGTAGGGTGGGCAGCCTCTGCCCACCTTTGGGGTCATCGAAAGCACGGTGGGCACGGGGTGCCCACCCTACGTGACTCTGCGTCTACTTTCGGAACGCGTCAACGACGCCCTGACCCTCAGCGCCGGCGCTCTTGATCCACTCAGAAAGCAGCGTGTCGCCCACTTTCTTCATATCAGCCGTTAACTGCGCACTTGGCTTGTGCACCGTCAGACCATTTTTTTTGAGCGTCTCAAGTGACTCCGTATTGGTCTTTTTTGACATGTCCCAACCACGTTTTTCAGCCTCAGCGCCGGCCTTCAAGAGTGCATCCTGCGTTGGCTTGTCGAGCGCGTCAAACGCTTTCTTGTTGATCAGCACCGTA
The DNA here is from genome assembly GCA_038246865.1 of Burkholderiales bacterium. Lineage (GTDB taxonomy): Bacteria > Pseudomonadota > Gammaproteobacteria > Burkholderiales > Casimicrobiaceae > Casimicrobium. The sequence goes on along the minus strand of JBBRVM010000197.1, from coordinate 5,896 downwards.
TTTTTTGGCAACCATGCCTGGGTGTCGTACCAGATTTTGATGTGCTCATAGGTCTTGGTATCAACACCGGTTGAGCCTGAGCTCATGTAGCTCTCCACCACGCCGGTGGCCATTGCTTGCGACAACTCGGCGGCTTGAACCGTCACCGGTTGCGCGCCCACCAGTTCGGCGATCCTTGCGGTGGCCGGGCTATACGCACGCCACTTGCTGCCCTTTAAGTCAGCCGCGCTGGCGATGGGTTTCTTCGAGTAAATGCCTTGTGGTGGCCAAGGTACAGAGTAAAGACTCATCATCCCTTGCTCAGCCAGTTTTTTGTCCATCACAGGGCGTTGCGCCGCGTAGAGTTTCGCCGATCCTTCGTAGCTATCCGCGAGAAACGGAATGCCGTCCGCGCCAAAAATTGGCCATTCGTTCTGATAGTTCACGAGCAGGATTTCTCCCATTTGTGCACCACCGGTCTGCACCGCGCGCTTGATCTCGGGTGCCTTGAACAGGGCTGCGTTCGAGTGCACCGTGATCTTGAGTTTCCCGGTAGTCGCTTTATCAACGTCGGCAGCAAACTGCGTCAAATTTTGCGTGTGGAAATTGCCAGGCGCGTAAGCAGACGCCAAATCCCATTTGGTTTGCGCCATGCTGTGTGTGGCAATCAAAGCAGAGGCTATTGCCAGCGTCCGAAAGGTCAGTTTCATTCAAGTTCTCCAAAGTTAGCGGAAAGGGTAGTGGAAGGGGTCGTTGCCATCAGAGCGTGAAAAAAACTGATGGGCTTCGTCAAGTCGTTTGCCACTATGTCGCCACGAATAAGTCGCATTACGTACCAATTTTCAAAGTCACACGGTGTCGGTAGCGGCAGTGCCAAAAGCGCCACAAGTCACCCAGTTTCGGCAATCTCGCCGATTCTTGATAAATTGCGTTCCTTTCAATAGTAGTGTTTTGATAGCTCACTTGCCCGCCACCATTCCACCACCGCTCGGCATCATCATGCTGGATACGCAATTTTTGCGCCCGTTGGGTGATGCTGGCAATCCCGACTCCTGGCAATTTCCTGTCATCATGGAAAGGGTGAACGGTGCATTCGCGCAACCTGTGGTTTCTGGAACCTACGCAGAGATTGAGTCGTTTATCAACGCTGGACAGCGGCTCGTCGCGGCAGGCGCGTGTGCCGTAACAACAACATGCGGCTTTCTGGTGCGACACCAACACGCGTTAGAAGCGGTGCTTGGCATCCCGGTGCGTACATCAACGCTTTTGAGCTACAACGCACTTCAGCTAAAGCTAGGCAAGTCGCATCGGGTGGCTATCCTGACCATTGACAAAGCTGCGCTTGACCGATCTGTACGCGCGGCGGCGGGCATTCCCGACGAGGCGCTGATTTTTGATTTGCCCGGCGAATCGCACTTTCGCCGCGCTATCCTTGAATCGGCATTTCCGCTCGATTTGCCAACCGCCCAGCACGAATGGGTGAGTCTTGCACTATCGGTGCAGCGGGCGCACCCGGACGTCGGTCAGTGGCTGTTTGAATGCGCCAATATGCCGCCTTACGCTGCCGCAGTCGCCGCCGCAACAGGGCTGCCCGTTTATGACGCACTCGCCATGGGCGACGCGCTCTATCGGTCGGTGCAGCCATGACCGCCGTAGATGCTGAACTGATTGACCGATTCTGTGATCAGCTGTGGCTGTCTGATGGCTTGTCGCCCGCCACTCTGGCAAGTTACCGTCAGGATATGGTGCGCTTTGACGTGTGGTGCGCGGGGGAGCGCGTCGCTGTCGCTGGCGTCACCCGTAGCGATATCGAGCGCTACCTATCCCTCCAGTTCGCCGAGAAGGCGCGTCCCAGTTCGGTGAGTCGGCGTCTTTCAACCCTGAAGCGCTTTTATCGCTGGCAAGTGGAGATGGGCGGCATCAGCGCCAATCCCTGCGAGCTGATCGAAGCACCCAGGTCAGCCCGCTACCTGCCCAAGAATCTGTCTGAGGCGCAGGTTGAGAGCCTGCTCGCTGCACCGGACGTGGCGACACCGCTCGGCGAACGGGATCGTGCAATGCTGGAAGTGCTTTATGCGACTGGTTTGCGCGTGAGCGAGTTGGTCGGTTTGAAACTGATCCAGCTAAATCTGGAGCAAGGCGTCATGAAAGTGATGGGGAAAGGGTCGAAGGAGCGGCTGGTACCCATGGGCGAATTGGCGGTCGGCTGGCTCAAACGATATCTCCCGGGTGCCCGTTCTTTCTGGCTACCGTCGCCGCAGACCAACGACTACGTTTTTTTGACGGCGCGCGGCGAGCCGATGACGCGGCAGGCGTTTTGGCACATCATCAAGCGAAATGCCGTGCTTGCAGGGATCAATACCGACGCGCTGTCACCGCACACGCTTCGCCACGCGTTTGCTACGCATTTGCTCAATCACGGTGCGGACTTGCGGGTTGTGCAAATGCTTCTCGGGCACAGCGACATCACCACGACCCAGATCTACACTCACGTGGCGCGGGAGCGACTCAAGCTCATTCATCGCGACAACCACCCGCGCGGCAAATAAGATCATGGCGAAAACCGACGACTATCCGATCACCCAGGCGATTCGCGTATTGCGCGAACACAAAGTGACCTTTACCACGCATCTTTACGACTACGTCGAGCGCGGTGGCACCGAACATTCCGCTGCGTCGCTGGGCGTCGACGAGCATTGCGTGATCAAGACAATCGTGCTTGAGGATGAACAGAAACAGCCCCTGATCTGCCTGCAACATGGCGATAAGGAGGTGTCCACGAAAAACCTCGCCCGCGCGCGCGGATGCAAGAGCACCGGCCCGTGTGCTGCGGACACCGCGAATCGGCACACAGGCTACATGGTCGGCGGCACATCTCCTTTCGGCACCCGAAAGCCACTGCCTGTTTATATGCAACGCAGCATTGAGGAATTGCCAGTGATTTACATCAACGGCGGCAAGCGCGGCTTCCTCGTTGGGTTGGTGCCAGGCGATGTTCTGCGCGTGCTGAAACCGATTCTGGTCGATGTGGCTGCGTGATCGGATCAACGTTTAGTACATTATGCAGATGTCATCGTCGCGCGCTTCACCCAGCCCCAAAACTAAAGTACGTCCGCTGCGTCCGTGGCTGTTCGCCGGCGGCAGCGACGTGGGGCGCGAACGTGCGCACAATGAGGACGCCATTCTGGTCGACGACGAGCGAAAACTCGTCGTTCTGGCCGACGGTATGGGTGGCTATCAGGCCGGTGAAGTCGCCAGCCAATTGGCTGTTGACGTGGTGCGCGAAGACTCATCCGACGCCACCCTGACAGAGGCGGATCTGGGTCGGATTGACCCCGAAACCGGGATCTCTGTAGCAATGCGGCAATTGCGCGGCGCTATCGAAAAAGCGAACAACCGCATTTGCAGCGTAGCGCGCGGGCGCGATGAGTTGAACGGCATGGGCACGACTATCGTCGCTGCGCGTTTCTATGATGGCCGTGTAGGCATCGCCCACGTTGGCGACTCGCGCTGTTATCGATGGCGCGAAAGTGCGCTGGAACAGCTCACCCGCGATCACTCATATGTGCAGGATCAACTTGAAAGAGGCCTGATTTCAGAGGAAGAAGCGAAGCACTCGCAGCAGAAGAACCTCATCACGCGGGCCTTGGGCATCGACGCGATTGCCGAGGCCGATGTGCAGGAATTTCGCACGAGGCCGGGGGACGTTTACTTGCTTTGTTCAGACGGATTGTCTGATCTTGTGGAAGATAATGTTATCGGTGCCAAACTTGGCGTGAACGCCACTCCGCCCGAGCGCGTAAAAGTGCTGATTGATGCCGCAAACGCCAATGGCGGACGCGACAATATCTCTGTGATCATCGTTGTGGTGGGTGACCCACCCGTGGCCGACCAGTGGTGGCAAAAATTCTTGAAACCGCCTGCGGGGAAATAGCGAATCACCATGGCAAAACTCTTTTGGCTACAACCCGACAGCTCGATCATTGAGTTTCCACTCAAGGCCGAGCAAAACCTGATCGGTCGTACCAGCCGTTGTGACGTTCGCATCAAACATCCCGGTATCAGCGCCGAGCATGCGCTGATCCGTGTGCTGCCAGGTTCAGCGACGGTGGAAGATCTTGGCAGCACCAACGGCACCCGCGTTAACGGCAAAAAAATTGAGCTGCACACGCTGCGTCACGGCGATCAGATTGGCGTCGGACGCGAACGCTTGATGTATTTCGCCGAACTCGACGAAGCCGCCAAATATTTGCAGCCCGAGTCGATTGAGCCGTTCGCCTTGCCCGCCGCGGGCGGCGAATCGGTAAATACGACTGCCGACGATCCGGTCGAGATGGCTTCGGCTGCATCGCCATCGCGGCCAGCGCCTACATGGGCCGCACCCATTACGTCGGCCACTCAGCCGCAGGTAGCCGCAAAGCGGGACGGCAAGGGCATTTCGGGGCTTGATCTCGATCCTTCATTGTTGGCTGCATTGCCGAAAGGTGCGTCGCTGGTTAATCCACCGATCACTCCGAAAGCGAAGGTGCCCGGTGTCGTCCCGCCCAGTGCCCTCGTTGCCCCGAAAGCGAACGTATCCACGCCTCCGGCAATGCCTGCGAAGGCAGAGGCACCTGGTACTGGCACGGGCGTGCGATCTTTATCCGCGAGCGTCGCGGTGCTCTCAGGAACGGCAGCGGGTAAGCGCTATCCGCTCAATCAACCCTCCGTCACACTGGGTAAGGAGGGCAAACAGGTGATTGAGTTTTTGCGCATCAGCCCGACGCGGTGGCAGATCAGGCAGCTTGAGGGCGTGACGCCAGCCTATATCAACGGCGATGCACTGGAAGGCGTGCGTGACCTCGCAGCGAGCGATGTCGTCGAACTCACCGGCGTTCGTTTGCGTTTTGAGATTACGCTGAATCGCTGATGTATCGCCTGGGGTATCCAGTTTGCGTCGTAGGCGGCGATCAACGCAGTCAATAAAAAAGGCCGGTAAATCGGCCCTTTTTATGGCTCCCCGAAATTACTTTCCGGGCGCTTTTTCTGGCGTCTTCTCAGGCGCTTTTTCAACTGCAGGTGGCGACACATCGTGCTTTTCACCACCCATATCGATATCTCCGCCCTTGGAGAGCATCCATAAGGCAAGTGCGGCAAACACGAGAAATCCGACAGCGATTTTCCACATGATATGTCCTTAGTCCTCGGCGTAGATGTCAATATCCTTCGTCTCTTTAACAAAGAGCATGCCGATCACAAACGTCATTCCAGCGATGATAATCGGATACCAGAGACCGCTGTAGATGTTGCCTTGTGCCGCCACAATCGAGAACGAGATGGCTGGCAGGAAGCCGCCGAACCAGCCATTACCAATGTGATACGGGAGGCTCATCGATGTATAGCGAATGCGCGTCGGGAACATTTCAACAAGCATCGCGGCAATCGGACCGTACACCATAGTGACATAGATCACCATGAGGGTCAGGATGAGCACAATCATGATCCAGTTCGACGACAGTGCAGGGATCGGATCGGCTTTGGCTGGGTAGCCTGCGGCGGTCAGTACCTCGCGAACTTCCTTCTCGAAGCGGACCTTATCGTCCTTCGCAGTCGGCGATTTCGCATCGTAACCAACGACGGATTTTTCACCGACCTTAACCGTGGCAACCGAACCTGCAGGACCGTCAACCTTGTCAGAGTTCACGCCGGAATTGGAGAGGAAAACGCGACTTAAGTCACAGGCGCTGGTAAAGACTTTGGTGCCGGTCAAATTCAAAATCAGATTGCAGTCAGCGGCAGGCGACACCACGGTGATCGGTGACTTGTGAATGGCGGCTTGTAATTTTGGGTTAGCGTAAGTAGTGAGCGCGTTGAACAAGGGGAAGAAAGTCAACGCTGCGATCGCGCAACCGGCCATGATGATGGGCTTGCGGCCGAT
>JBBRVM010000196.1:0-7017 GCA_038246865.1 Burkholderiales bacterium | reverse complement strand
TACAAAGGTCGCGTAGGTATCTACGAGGTCATGCCCATCACCGAAGATATGCAGCGCATCATCATGAGCAGCCACACGACGCTGGACATCGCTGCCCAGGCCAAGCGCGAGGGTGTGCGTAACCTGCGAGAATCAGGTTTGATTAAGGTCAAGCAGGGTGTAACCTCACTCGAAGAAATTGAAGCCGTGACCAACGCCTGATCGTCGGGTTGATTGGGTACCGCAAACGTAAAACTGCAGAGGAATATCGATATGGCAACTGCCGCACAAACGCAAGGGCGCCCGGTTCGTCCCACGCGGGCCGAAGTAAAGGCGAGCCTCTTCGTCTGGGAAGGCACGGACCGCGCCGGCAAAAAGGTTCGCGGTGAAATGCGCGCCGCAACTGAGGCCGTAGTCAGTAATTCACTGCGCCGCCAGAACGTCAAGGTTTTGAAGATCAAGAAGCAGACCTTCAAAGGCGGCGGCTCGATCAAGGAAAAGGAAATTGCGCTCTTTACAAGACAACTCGCGACGATGACTCGTGCGGGTGTGCCGTTGCTTCAGTCTTTTGATATCGCCGCACGCAGTACGGGCAATAACCGCTTGTCGCGATTGCTGCTGGAAGTAAAAGGCGACATCGAATCCGGGAACAGTCTGGCGGCGTCGTTCAAACGGCATCCTCTGCAGTTCGATGAACTCTATTGCAATCTGGTGGGCGCTGGAGAGCAGGCCGGTATTCTCGACGCGATTTTGGATCGCCTCGCCGTCTACAAAGAAAAAACGCTCGCACTCAAAGGCAAGATTAAAGCGGCGATGTTCTACCCGATTACCGTGATCGTGGTGGCGATTGTCGTGGTGGCGATCATCATGTGGTTCGTGATTCCGTCTTTCAAACAGGTGTTTTCAAGCTTCGGAGCGGATCTGCCGTGGTTGACCAACATAATCGTCGCGATATCGGATTGGTTCGTCCAGTTTTGGTATGTGGTAGCCATCATACCGGTCATCATATTCATGATCGTGGCTTACTGCTGGAAGCGTTTTCCTGTATTCAAGCATGTGATTGATCGCTTGTCGTTGAAGATCCCCGTGCTTGGCCAGATTTTGGAGAAAGCCGCTGTAGCTCGCTGGACGCGAACACTGGCGACGATGTTCGCCGCGGGTGTTCCACTGGTCGACGCGCTCACAGCAGTAGGTGGCGCCTCGGGTAATCAGGTTTTTTATGAGGCGACCAAACGGATACAGACCAATGTGGCCACGGGCACCGCGCTGACAATCGCCATGGAAGACACCAATGTGTTCCCGAACATGGCGCTACAGATGACGCGCATCGGCGAAGAAACCGGCGCGCTCGACAGCATGCTGTCAAAGGTTGCCGATTTTTACGAGCGCGAGGTGGATGACGCCGTAACCGCGCTGTCGTCACTGATCGAGCCAATCATGATCGTGTTTCTCGGTGTCGTCATCGGCACCATTGTGGTGGCAATGTATCTGCCAATCTTTAAGCTGGGTGGGGTTGTCTAGGAAGGTGACTCTTGCTTGAAATCTTGACACAGGAGCGCTGGATGCTGCTCCTCGTCGCCTGCGTACTGGGCGCTCTGATTGGCAGCTTTCTGAACGTAGTGATCTACCGTCTGCCGCTCATGATGGAGCGTGCCTGGGAAGATGAGATTGCTGCGGCACAGGACAAAGAACCTGTCGAGCGGGCGCGCTTCAATTTGATTGTTCCCCGTTCGCGTTGCGGCAACTGCGGGCACGTAATCACCGCGCTGGAAAACATTCCCGTCATCTCATGGCTCGCCTTACGTGGCAAGTGCAGCGCATGCGGCACACGCATCAGCGCGCGCTATCCGTTCGTTGAAATCCTCACCGCCCTATTGTTCCTGGCATGCGCATGGGTGTTCGGCGCGACGCTCCAATGCGGCGCTGCGATGGCCCTCTGCGCGGTGCTCGTGGCCCTCACTGGTATTGATCTGGATACGCAACTGTTGCCCGATCAACTCACACTGCCACTCCTCTGGCTTGGGCTGTTGCTGAATATTGGCGGATTGTTCGCGCGACTGCCGGACGCGGTGATCGGGGCGACGGCAGGCTATCTTGTCCTGTGGAGTGTCTATTGGCTGTTCAAGCTGATCACGGGTCGCGAAGGCATGGGTTACGGCGATTTCAAATTGCTCGGTGCGCTGGGTGCATGGTTCGGCTGGCAGGCCCTGCCGATGCTTCTGCTGGTGTCCGCAGTGGTGGGTTCAGTGATTGGTATTGCGATTTTGGTGGTGCAGAAAAAAGGACGGCAAACAGCGATAGCGTTTGGTCCCTATCTGGCTTTGGCTGGGCTCATCACATTGTTTTTCGGCCCTCAGCTTCAGCAATTTTCGTTCGCGTTGTGAACGACCTGAACATAGCGAAGCGTCCGTGGATCGTTGGCCTGACTGGCGGCATCGGCTCCGGCAAATCGACCGTAGCCGATGGCTTTGCAACACTCGGCGCCTACGTTGTCGACGCAGATGCGCTGTCGCATCAGTTAACGGTTCCCAATGGAGCGGCGCTTGATGCGATCAGCGGCGCGTTCGACGGCGTCGTCACCAACGGCACCCTGGATCGCGCAGCGCTGCGCGAACGAGTGTTCGCGGATATGCTGGCACGCAAGCGACTGGAAGCCATTTTGCATCCCATGATTCGTACTGCCACTGACAATGCGTTGGCCTCGAAAGCTGCCCTCGCTGCTCCCTACGCGATCCTGATGGTGCCACTACTATTCGAATCCGGCACCTACAAAAAACGTATTGATTGCGCCGTCGTAGTTGATGTTGACGAGACCACACAAATCGAACGCGTTGCCCGTACACGCGGGCTTGCAGCAGAAGAAGTCAAACGCATCATCAGCACGCAAATGCCGCGCGCCGAGCGTCTGACTCACACTCAATTCGTCATCGACAATCGGGGTAACGCAGAAGCGCTGACCGTGCAAATCGCGGCACTGCATTCTGTGTTTGTGGTCAATGCCAGCAAGGCTGTGCGCTCGCTGATTGCACCCATGGCGGAGGCAGTCTGATGCAAGTGACAGTCACAGCGCCGACCTCTAGCGCTACACCTGGCGCGCAGGAACTGCTAATTTTTGAGTGCCCGCTAACCGAGCGTGCGCGCACGTGGCTGCGTCTCGAAGAGCTATTTTCCGCCACGCGTACGTTCGCTGCGCGACGCGACGCGATTGATCATCGACACGCCTTGCTTGGCCTGTTTCAAATTGTCGACACAGCGAGTCGCAGCGACCTGAAGACGGACTTGCTGCAAGAGCTGGATCGTCAGCGTACGCTGTGGGGCAACCAACTTGATAATCCGGACATCGCGCGTGAAGCACTCACGGAATTCCTGAGCGACATGGATGCGGTGATTCACGATTTGCATAGCCAGATCGGCAAAATTGGCCAGCATTTGCGTGAGAGCGAATGGCTGCAAGCGGTTCGACAACGCGCAGCCAGCCCCGGCGGCGCATGTGAGTTTGAGCTTCCGATGCTGCATAGCTGGCTGCAACGCGATGAAGTTGAACGCCGCAGTGAACTAAAGACCTGGCTTGATCCCATTGCTCCGCTTGAAGAGGCTGTGGTGCTGGTGCTTCGCCTGCTGCGTGAGTCCAGCCAGGCCTCGGCTGAGACGGCGTTACACGGAAACTACCAGCGCGCGCTAACGGGTGCCCGCTCGCCTTTGCTGGCGCGAATCGAGATCAATCCCGGTCACGCCGTGGTGCCCGAGGTCAGCGCGAATAAATACACGGTGAACATCCGGTTTCTCGAGCACAGTGGCAATTTTCACGCGGCGGGACGCGCCACGGTGACCGCACGCAACATCCAGTTTGGGCTGGCGCTTTGCTCGCTTTAACGATTTCAACAAAATGACTTCAGTTGCCTGCCCTCGCTGCAAAAAACCCGTAGCTTGGGGCCCAAAAAGCAAATTTCGCCCTTTCTGCTCCGAGCGCTGCAAAAACATGGATTTCGGCGCTTGGGCGAACGAGGAGTACCGCATCGCCAACGCCACGCCGCCTGATGGTGATCCGATGGCTTCGCGAGTTGACGACTAGCGGCTTTTTGCTGCGTTGCCGATTTCATAGGGGCTATACGCCGAATAAGTCGATTGTCGACTGTTAGATTTTTGCGGCTTTAGCCCCTATGCAGTCGTCATTTCAGGAAAAAGCTGTTAGTTTGCGCGAGTCGCACAGTCCCGTCAAAATGCCACTTTCCGGCGCGTGCAAAGCAGGTAGCAAGGGGGCCAAATTGATCGCGTTTGGCGCTTGCCACGCAAATGCCTGACACTCTCGCCCATGCGGTTCGCCCGACCAATCGCTACATCGGCAGAAGTTCAATTCGACATGCGCGTGTTCGTAGCTGAAACGCTCGCTTCGCCACAGGCTTGCACTAGCGATGTGTATGCCCAACTCCTCGTCGATCTCACGAACGAGCGCTTCAATTACGGTCTCATTGGCTTCGATTTTTCCACCGGGGAATTCCCAGTAGCCAGCGTAGGCCTTGCCTAACGGACGCTGCGCGAACAGTACTTGATACTCACCATCAACGAAACGCTCGATGATGGCAACGGCGACACGCGTTAACGGTCGTGTGTCGTCCGCGTCGAACTTCGGAATGTCGCTACTCATGCGCCTTTGGGTTTGCCTGTGTTAGCCGTTCCACCCACACGCCCGGCAAAGTCACGCGCAAATTGATAGGCGACCCGTCCCGAGCGCGAACCACGTTGCAGAGCCCAGTTCAACGCATCGCGCTCGAAAACTTCATGCTTTTTCGCGTCAGCTGGAATTGCTGCGCCTAGCTGTTTCACCCACGAGGTAACCGCTGCGAGGTAGTCTTCCTGCGAGAACGGATAGAACGAAATCCACATGCCGAAACGCTCGGAGAGAGACACTTTTTCCTCGACGCTTTCGCCGAAGTGCACTTCTTCGCCGACGTACTTTGTTTCCTCGTTTTCGTGGAAATATTCCGGCAGCAAATGGCGACGGTTCGAGGTGGCGTAGATCAAAACGTTGGGTGTGGCCGCGGCGATTGATCCGTCTAGGATTGCTTTCAACGCCTTGTAACTACCGTCGCCCGCATCAAACGAAAGATCGTCGCAAAACAGTACGAAGCGATAGGGCTCGTCGGCGATCCGATCGACGATGTCGGGCATATCGTTCAGGTGCTCTTTCTCCACCTCTATCAACCGCAGTCCACGCTTGGCGTAGCGCGCGAGCATCGCTTTCACCAGCGAGCTTTTTCCCGTTCCGCGCGAACCGGTCAGCAGCACATTGTTGGCCAGCTTGCCGACTACGAATTGCTTTGTATTGCGATCAATTTGCGCATGTTGCGCTTCAACACCGACCAGCCAATCGGCCTCCATGTGATGAACATGCTGCACAGCTTCGAGGTATTTCAGTGTGCCCGAAACGCGCCAGCGAGCTGCAGTAATTTGCTTGAAGTCGGGCTTTACTCGCGACGCAGGTGCGATGCGCTCCAGCGCGTCAGCGATGCGTCCGAGGGTGTCTAGAAATTGGCGGCTTGATTGGCTCATACTGCCGCCAAACTAGCTGCGGTATTCCGCGTTGATCTTGACGTAATCAAACGAGAAATCACAGGTATAAATCGTCTGCGCAGAATTGCCGCGACCTAGATTGATCGCAACAACGATTTCCTCTCCCTTCATGACGCGAGCGCCTTCGGCCTCCTTATAACTCGCTGCCCGACCGCCCTTTTCAGCGACCAGAACGTCATTCAAATGCACGGTCACCAGCGCCGGATCAAGATCGGCTGGCGCACCGTAGCCGACGGCCGCGAGAATGCGACCCAGATTTGGATCGCTGGCGAAGAACGCGGTTTTCACCAGCGGTGAATGCGCGACAGCGCGCGCAATGCGGTCGCATTCAGCAACGTCTCTGCCGCCGCTCACCGCGATCGTCATGAACTTGGTCGCGCCTTCGCCGTCGCGCACAATGGCCTGAGCGAGTTCGAGGCTGACTTTTTCGAGAGCTGCTACCAGCGCCTTGCCGTCAGCCGATTCGATTGACGTGACGCTTGTGTTATCCGCCTGACCGGTCGCGGCGATGATGTAGCTATCGTTGGTCGAGGTATCGCCGTCAACGGTAACGCGGTTGAAGCTCACATCGGCAACGCGCTTCGCGAGCGGCCGCAACAACGCGGGCGCAATCGCCGCGTCGGTGAACACGAACGAAAGCATCGTGGCCATGTTCGGCTGAATCATGCCAGCCCCTTTGGCGATGCCCGTCACGCTCACAGTTTTGCCGCCGATCACCGCTTGCGTACTGGAAAGTTTGTACACTGTGTCGGTCGTCATGATGGTCTGAGCGACACGATCCCATGCGGCGAGTTTGTTCGCCTTGATCTCGCCCGCTGCGGCAGCGATGCCCGCATTGATGCGATCCATCGGCAGGTGTTCGAGGATGACGCCGGTCGAGAATGGCAAGACCTGATTTGCGTTGCAACCCAGCGCGTCTGCGACCGTCGAGCAACTCGCACGCGCGTTGATCAAACCGAGTTCGCCGGTCGCCGCGTTAGCGATTCCGGTGTTGATAACAAGCGCCCGAATCGCGGTCGTCGCAGCCAGATGTTCGCGGCACACCTGCACAGGTGCTGCCGCGAATCGACTCTGCGTGAACACGCCACCCACATGGGTGCCCTCGGCGAACTCCGCGACCAGCATGTCGTTGCGATTAGGCTTGCGCACACCGGCTTGTACCGATGCGAAGCGAACACCTGCCACTGGGTGGGCTCTGGCGGGATCGAGGGGAGTGTAGGAAACAGGCATGATCGGAAAAATTCAACGTTACTTGGACTCAGACTGTAGGAGCGGCTCGCCGCGACCCGTCTGACCTTAATTGCGAATCACAATTGAAGCGCTAGTCCGAAGATGGGTCGCGGCAAGCCGCTCCTACAAGAACATTCGTGCCGGAAATTAATCCAGGCGCCCGTGACAGTTCTTGTACTTTTTGCCGGAGCCACAGAAGCACGGATCATTGCGCCCAAGTTTCGGGCCCTGATTCAC
>JBBRVM010000195.1:0-7107 GCA_038246865.1 Burkholderiales bacterium | reverse complement strand
TGGCCTTTGAACACAGTCCGCGAGATGAGATAGGCCGACAAAATGCCGATGATCGCGGTGAGCGGCGCGGCCGCCAAAGCGAACTGCAAGGTGTTGAATAACGAATGCCACGCCGCCCCCGTGAACAGCCAGCCGTGCGGCCCGTGATCAATCGAAAACGCTTTCACGAAATGCTGAAGCGTCAACGTGTGATCGCGGCCCCAGACTTTCACGAACGCGCCGAAAATGCTCATGCTGTAGAGCACCACTGTCAACGTGAGCCACGGCACACCGACGCCAATGGCCGTGCGGCGAACGCCATCGGGCAGGGGACTTGGCAGGCCGGTGTCACCCTTGCCGGAAACGGTGACGAAGCTCTTCCTGGCCGTTGCTTTGCGCTGCAACCAGAACGCGAATAGCGCGAACGCGAGCAGGATTAGCGAGTAAACCGCCGCTTTGCCCTGATCGAGCTGCGCCCCGACAATCGCGAAGTAAATCTCGGTGGCCATGACCCCGAAGTTCCCGCCCAGAATTACTGGGTTACCGAAGTCCGCAATCGATTCAATAAAACCCACGAGGAAGGCGTTCGCCAGCCCCGGTGCCATCAGCGGCAAGGTCACATAACGGAATGTCTGCCATTTACTCGCGTGCAGCGATTGGCTCGCTTCTTCCAGCGTCGGGCTCACGCCTTCGACCACACCAATCAGGACGAGGAACGCGACCGGCGTGAACGCGAATAACTGCGCCAGCAACACACCCGGCAAACCGTAAATCCAGCGTGACGGTGGAATCGCAAACGCCCATTCCAGGAACTCGTTCACGACCCCCGAGCGCCCGAACAGCATGATCAGCGACAGGCCAACGACGAACGGCGGCGTGATGATGGGCAACACCGTCAACAGGCGAATAAGCTTCTTGCCACGAAAATTTGAGCGCGTTACGAGCAGCGCCAGCATCAGGCCCAGGAATGTCGTGCCCGTCGCAGTTAACAACGCCAGCCACAGCGTGTTCCACGCCACGCCGCAACCGCTGCCGCCCCATAGACACGCGGGCACCAGATTCCACAGCTTGCGCTGGGCAAGGCGCTCCCAAAGCGCGCTCAGCGACCAAGCCCGATCCTGATCGAGAATGCCCTCGTACAGAATCCGCATCACCGGGAAGAGCACGAACAACACGATCAGCACGACGATACACAAGAGCGACGACGCAACGAAGCGATCTCCGCGAAAGTAGCCCATCGTGGCGATACCGTCGGCGCAGATCAGGATGAACCCGATCCCCACCAACAGTGCGCCCGCGCCCATGCCGAACTGCCCACCACTGATCGCTGGCATCGTTGCCTTCAACGACTCAAACGCATAGCCCTGCGAAGAAATCGCAAAACCCTGCGCCAGGATGTAGAGCGCGCCCGCCGCACCGATAAGGGCCACCGCTTTCGCCCACGTGCGAACCGCACCCTCAACCGCCGTCGCAGTGTTCACCGGTCGCGCGTACAGACCGACTGTCGCCAGCAACAGTGTGGGCAGCAAAATCAGCCACACCTTGTTGTAACCCCAAATCTGGATCAGCGCCGGGGCAAAGTCCTTGCCGCCGAATTGTGCGATCCACTTGAACGCGTAAAAACTGTCCTGCAGCGCGTACCACGGCACGAGCGTCAGCCCGGCAGCAATCAGCAACAGCGCAATGATGCGGTAGCCCGTCATGTATTCAATTCCCCCGAATTCGCTCCGCCCGACCGACATTTGATCGAACGATGCATAGCGCAGTTTAGCGGCTGTAGTCAGCCGTCGCCCTCTGCAGTTCGCTTGCGATCAGCTCTTCGCTGCAACAACAGCTGCTCAGGGGCTCGGTGCCAAAAATGGCATAACTCGACTATTAGCTGAATTGATGCTCAGCCCCGATAGCAGGGTGCTTTCACGAAAATGCTGACAGCCCCAGAAGATCCCCGGTAGTGCTGGGAACGCTAGACCAACCAGCAATTTCCGAACGAGCCGCCTCAGACTTTCGGATCCGACGCCAGCTTGCCGCCCGACGCCCAGTCCTCGCGCTTCACCTCGGTGAAGATCACATCCACACCAGCCGGAGTTCCGCCCAGCGTTTCGCAGACGAGCGTCGTCACCTTCTCTGCAAAAGCGCGCTTCTGCTCAATCGTGCGGCCTTCAAACATTTGTACATTCAGGGTCGGCATCTTGTTCTCCTATAAAGTGATTTCATTCTGCCGCATCCCAAGGTCGCAACGACGTCAATCGGCAAAGTCCGGACACAGGCGCGCCAGCCGCCGCAGCAACATCGGCCACTCGAGCACACCCTCCAATGCGCCAACGTCATCCAGCTGCAACGCCGTCCGCGCCACGATCTCGAGGGCGGGCTGAATCGTGCGGCCGCCCGCCTGCGCCATCACCTGAATTTCGCACGCCTTGATCAGCGTATCCATCAGCACAAACGCCTCAGCCACGGTTCGCCCAAGCGTCAAGGTGCCGTGATTGCGCAGCAACGCCGCACGATGCGCGCCGAGGGACGCTGTGAGCCCCGCGCCCTCCTCCGGCGTAAACGCCAGCCCGCGATAGTCGTGATACGCCATCTGCCCGCACCGTTCAACGGGAATTTCAGCGAAAAGCTGTATGACTCTTTGCGACAGTTCATGCGCATCATGCATCGCTACCAACAAGTTGCCTCCCACTTAACTTTTTCATCAATCGCACGATTCGATTAAAATAAACGAATCGCACGAAATAATCGAAAGCACAGCTTACCCATGCAAACCTTCACCGCTAACGAAGCCAAAACCCGTTTTGGCGAATTTCTTGATTCTGCGCAACGTGAACCCGTGCGTGTGATGCGCCATGACCGGGTGGTGGGCGTGATGGTGAGCGCGCAGGATTACGAGGCGATGCGAGCGTTCTACGCCAATCGTTTGCAGCACACGTTAGATGAGACAGCGGCTGCGGCTCTCCGCGCCGGGCTCACGCCTGACGGATTAGAAGCACTGTTGACTGATGAGAGCTGAGCCCGCCGGGAGCGTGAACTCACGAAAGGTTGTGGTTGATACGAACATCTGGATCAGCGCCGCGCTGTCGCCAAGCGGCGCGCCCGCTCAGGTGGTGCGGCGGGTGTTGGCGGGCGGGTTGCCAGTGTTCTCTGCGAGTACGTTTGCCGAGCTTGAAGCGCGGCTTTGGCGACCAAAGTTTGATCGCTACCTGAGCATGGAAAGTCGCCGAAAAATTCTTGGCGATTTGCAGAGCGCAGCGCATTGGGTTGAGGTATTGCCACAAATTGCTGCTGTTTCTTATTGTCGCGACGTGGATGACGATAAATTCATTCACGCGGCGTTGGCCGCAGGCGCGAAATGGCTGGTCACGGGCGACACTGATTTGTTGGCTGTGCCCGCGATGAAAGCGATAACCATATTGACAGCGAATGACGCGCTGATTGCTGACGATTTTTGCATTCAATCGTGATGAGACAGCCTTAACTTTTTCTAACCCTAAAAGATCAACATGACACTCTCAAACGGCTGGTTTTTCTGGGCGCTTCTTTCGGCAGTGTTTGCGGCGTTAACGGCGATCTTTGCCAAGGTTGGCATTCGCGGCGTGGATTCCGATCTGGCGACTCTGGTGCGCACAGCAATCATTCTTGTGGTCCTGTCCGCGTTCGTCTGGTTCACCGGAAAGTGGACGAATCCGCTGGCGCTTTCGTCGAAGACCTGGCTCTTTCTTGGGTTGTCCGGATTGACAACCGGCGCTTCATGGGTCTGCTATTTCCGTGCGCTTCAGGTAGGCAATGCAACGCAGGTCGCGCCGATTGACAAGTTGAGTCTGGTGCTCGTGGCGATCTTTGCGGTGGTGTTTCTGGATGAGCGACCGGATGCGCGTGAGTGGGTGGGAATCGCGATGGTGGCGGGTGGGGTCTTGGTGCTGGCGTTCAAGCGTTAATGGTGCCTGCTGCGCCGATAGCAGCGACTAGCGGTAGCTCCGCATTTCGCGATCCGACGATAGGCTGAAACTTGAGCCGTCGCTTTTGGTCAAAGTAATTCGCCTCGGCGGAAAGATCCAGCGTTTTTTTCAGAGCAGTGGATGATGAACACCGCAGCTACAGTCCACTATCCGATGACCATTTTTTACGATGCGTCGTGCCCGTTGTGCCTGCGCGAAGTCACACTATTAAAGCGCTACGACGCGTCCGATCAGATTCACCTGATTGACTGCTCGCCAACCGATTTTGCGGCGATTGAGGGCTTCGGACGCGACGCCATGATGCGGCTGATCCATTCGCGCGACGCGGCCGGGCAGTGGCTGGTCGGCGCGCCCGTGTTCGCGGCGGCGTATCGCGCGGCGGGCTTCGCGTCCGTCGCCAGCCTCTGGGGCAGCGCACGGTTGCAGCCGTTCTGGCGCGTGGTCTATCCGTGGATTGCCGACAATCGCATGCTGCTGTCGAAGCTTGGCGCAACGAGCGCGCTGGGCTGGGTGCTGCACCGGCTGCATGCGCGGGCAGCGAAGAAGGCACTGGCGGCGTCGAAGACCTGCCATGACGGGGTTTGTGAGATTGGTGAAAGTGGGTCGTCAAACAAGTGACTACGGCAAGGCCTTGTGAGAGCGGCTTAAGCCGCGAAAGCCCATGGTTGACGCTATTCGCGGCTAAAGCCGCTCCCACAGCCAGCTTGAGGCGCTGACTTTCTTCTGTAACGCAGCCTGATCTTGGGCTGAACGCTTAAAAGCGCTCTAGTCGACTTTAGGCATAACGGCAATTTTTTCCACATGAAGCCATGCTTTCAGCGAAAAGCTGACAGGCCCAGCGACCCGCTTAAACGATCACTTTATCGCCCGCAAACCCGGTGAATTCGAATTGTTTGAGCCAGCCTTGCTGACCTTCAATCGATTTCGCTTTCTCGGTTTTCAGCCAGGCCTTGGCAACACTCTCACCGAGCAGCAAACCCTGCCACGCGTCGCTGCGCCAGTGGATGCCTGCGAAGTTGCGGCCCATTGCCACGTTCATGGCGAGTTTGTTGAGCTCGGCACCCACCGTCGGCGCTGGCTGATTTGGACTGAAGCTCTCCCAATCTTTGCCGTCGCGCGTGGGTTGCATCGGAAATCGCAACTTTCGGTTCTGATCGAACATCGCTTTGAGCACCGTCACGCAGGCCCCGGACACGGTGGCATGCCCGGACGGGTAGGAGGGGTGCGCCGGACAGCCCTCAGGGAACGCTTGCGGCAGCAGCGCCGAGCCGAATTTTTCGCGCACGCGACGCAGCGCGTCCGATTTAACAATAAGAGGATGCACCGCTGTTGACTCTCCGCGCACTGCGCGGTCAACCAGCGCGCCGTACTCCTCGGGCCGCAGCGAACGGTGCCGAATCCACTTCTCATTCCAGCAGGCGTTGAGTGCCAGATCACAGACCATACCCATCGCGTTTTGCGTGTACCCAGGACCGAGATTGACAAATCCGTTCATGGTGCGCGAAGTCTTGTACGGATTACTGGCGGACAACGCCTCGCGCGGTCGATGTGCATTCCCGAGAAGGATCGCTGCCGCATTAATGCCAGCCTGATTGCAGAAATCCCAATGCACGTATTCGCCTACGTCGCGACCGGAGCGCAAATAGTAGAGATCGGCAAAGTGATTGAGAATGCCCGGTGGCCATTCACCGTTGGCAACCTTCAGATATTCATCCCATTGGGTCATGAATTCGGTGCTCCTGAACGGAACCCGGTACGCCTGCCACTGGTTCTGCGCACCGAACGGCACCGGCATCCAGAGCATTTGGGATATCCAGTAGCCCTCGTTTTCGCCCGGGGTTCCCAGTCGGAATAGCGTTTGCGGCGTAACGCCAGCGTTCAGCTTCGTGGTCTTCAACTCAGCCACTGCATCACGAATCAGGCTATTGCGCTCGTAATCCCACAGCGGCACATCACGCAATAGCGCCATCCAGTAAAGCTCCAGCGCCTCCTCCGCCAACCGCTCGGAATCCAGCGCGGGAAACGGTGGCAGTTTCATGACGTGACGGGACATGGGATCTTTGTCCCACGGATAGGCGGCCAGCGGATTAACCAGGCGAATTTCATTTTCAACAGGGAGGCGCTCCCAATCGGCGATGCGTCCGCTGGCCGTGGCTGCTTCGAACGATTGCATCGCCTCCGGCGGCAACTGGCCCAAAGCGTCATGCTTGAGTGTCTTGCCGAAGGCGGCGGCGCCGCTGGCGCGCTCGTTCGTTCCCGTCGCGGTCATCTGAGCTGTCGCCGAGCCGCCAAACGCGCCAACCCCAACAACAGCCGCTGTACCTTGCGTCATTAGTGCACGGCGTTTTTTGTTGACGGTGAGGAGTGGCTGACCCTTATCGCTTAGACCTGTTTCAACTTTTGACATGACATGGACTTTCTCAGAGGCACGTCGCAATTGTAGGCAGTGTGCCGGCGACCCCTGCCGCGTCTACACGCTCATCAGCTCGGACACCACCGACGTTCCGGGAATCTTGTCTACGATTACCTTGCAAATCACCGCAATCGGAATCGCCAGAAATAGCCCCGCCGTCCCCCACAGCCAGCCGAAGAACAACAGCGCAACAAAGGTCGCCGTCGAGTTCATGCGCGCGATGCGGCTGGCCATCCAGGCTTGCGCGACCGTGCCAACAATCGCTGCCACCACAAGGGTGCTCAAAGCAGCCGTCGCCGCGCCGCTCAATGTGCCAATCTGCTCGAAAGAGGACACAAAAACGCCGAACGCAATGGCCATCGGCCCGAAGTATGGAATGGTATGAAACAGCGCCGCCATCAACCCCCACGCCGCCGCGTTTTCCACCCCCAAAATGAACAGCACAATCGAAGTCAGAATTCCGAGGATCACGTTGGTCACGACCAGCATGCCGAGGTAGCGGCCAATCGCCTGATTGATGCCGTCCAGCGTTTCAACCGTGATCCGCCGATCCGCCAGTCGCTTGCCCGCGGCCTTGACGATCCTGCGCCGAAAATGATCTCCTGCGCTGAGCAAAAAGTACGCGAGCAGGATGATGCCCGCAGCCGTCGCCAGGGAGCCCAGCGCGCTGACGGAACCCTTGATCAAATAGGTATTCACCGCTTCAGGCGCAGCGTTGGGAGCGGCTGCGGCACGTGCTTTTGCAGTTGCGGCCGACGCCGA
>JBBRVM010000194.1:0-7118 GCA_038246865.1 Burkholderiales bacterium | reverse complement strand
TACAAGTGCCTGTGTGGGGGCCATACAGCGGGGTCACGGTCAGCAGATCATCTGAGTCGGTGGTGAAGGCGACGTAGATGTTGCCGCTCGCGTCTCGCGCAATCGCATCGCCCTGCTCTCCATCAGTGCCGCCCACATAGCTTCCGTAGGTCAGCACTGGGTCAATGATCAGCGACAGGGCCGGATCGTAGGCGTCCAGGGCAAAGCTGACCCATCCATCGGCGCTCACCTGGTAGCGCACGCCGACCTGCTCCCGCCCCTCGGGCGTCTCCTGCCAGGCCACCGGCCGGTGTTCGGTCAGCAGCACCTGCTGCGGGTCACCCACTGGGTGCAGTTGCAGCCTTCCGGTTGCAGGGTCAATTGTCACTGAGCCGACGCCATCGTAGCGCCAGCGGATCTGGCCTGGGTCGCCCCCCGGTGCGACCTCGTAGATGCTCTTGAGGTGGCCACGCGCGTCCTGGTACGTCAACGTAATGCCAGGGTAGAGCGCACGATAGCGTAGACGCGCGAACAGTGGCGCCTGCCCCGAGGGCGGGGTTTGCTGGAAGACGCGCATATGAGCCGGCAGCCGACCAAGCCCCTGGAGCCGAGTGCGCCCCTGCACGTCGGCAAATTGGATGGTGACTGTGACCTCAGGCGTGGCTGGTTCCGCGAGTTCGGCGGGCATCGAACGCGGGTGGAGAAAGCGCCGGGCCTTGCCGAATGCGGGTGGCTGTGGCGCCTCGGCGGCAAGGGAGAGTGTAACGCCGGTTGCGCTGAAGACAGCGCGCCAACCTGGCCCGTCCGAGATAAAACGCTCCGCCGAGGAACTGGCGCTGTCCTGCGGGCGAAAGGCAATCGGCAAGTCAGGTCTGGCGGTGGCATGTGCTGGGCCACGCTCTGGAGGTGTCGGCCGCTGCGCGGGCGGCTTCGGGCGCAGTGGAGCGGGAACAAAGTCAGAAGGGGGCGTGCGAGAGGTTGGGCGAGTCTGGGGGACGTGCGTCGTCTCAGGTGGTGTTACCGCGGCTAAGCTGTCTGGCGCCGCGTGTCCGGCCGATGCTGGGAGCAGCGAGGAGAGGATGATGGCAACCAGCGCAAACCGAACGATGACGTGACTGCGGCCAAGCGCGTACTGAGATGAACGCATATGCTTTCCTGAGGTGCGTTGTAAGGCTAGATTGACGGGAAGTCACGCATGCCTGGAAAGGCTGTGCGGTGCAGGGACAGACAAGGAGAATGAAAACCTTTGGAAGGTCGATAGGTAAACAATAGGTGAAAAAGAGTCAGGCTTCAATAAGAGCATGATCCCAGGAGGGGGTAGTACTATGGAGAATAGCTTGGAGGCAACATTTCGAAAACGAGCGGTTTTCACCACTTGGAGAACATTTCAAAACCAGGGGTAGCGCATTCTTATGCCATCCAGCCAGAATTAGTTACATGAAGCTTCGCGCTGTGGGCCGCCCTCTAACTCGGCGCGCACTGGTGTATCACGCATCTCGGCGTAGCCCATCGTGGGGTACAGCCGCGGATTGGCATGAGTGGCTCACTTTTACACATTGTCGTTTATTGCGTTTTCTGTTCTGATGTTGCGTACAGCCCAGCCTTGCCAGCGGCGCCGCCGGCAGTCTTACGGCGATGCTCGTTTTCCGGCACAAGACGCAGAAGCTCTCTTGCTATCTCGCACAACTGATCGGATTAGTGTGTGGTGAGCCCCATGATTTAGGCAACTCGAAATGTTAGTCTCGAACCTTGTCCAGCGCGGCCAGGAAGGCATCCAGCAGGCCGAGTCAAGACAGCCTGGGCACGGTTCTGGGCTTCCCAGGTGGTTCGAGCGGCGTTCAGAGTCAGCGGCGGTGATGGTTCGTCTTGACCGGGTTGCTATGCTCCGCTTCCCCGCGCTGGACGAGAACTAATATTCCCGCTGTACAGTTTTCGAGGGGCATGACAAGTGGGACACGGCTTTCTGGTCTACTCCTATGTCTGGCAAGGATAGTTACCCCATTTGCAAAGACAAGCATCTATAATAGGTATCAGTATCATCTCCACCGCATAGCGCACCTTATGGACCGACATCCCTCCTGGACTTTGCAATGAACGACCAACCCAAGGAGACAGGCTTGAAAATCGAACAGCACTGGGCACAATTCACGGTCATCCTTTTCTGTGCTATTGCGGCCGTTGCCGGTTTCATTGTCGCTATCGTGCTCCAGGATACGGCTGCCATTGCCGGGGCACTGATTGGAATAGTGGCGTACGGCGGTCTAACGGTTGCCGCTTACTTTCGACAGCGTTGGGCAAATCTGTCCACAGTGATTATTTCGACGCTACTTACCAGTGCTATTCTCGTCATTGACGGAAATGCCCGCGGGGCTTTCTCGCCTGCATTTTTCATTCCGCCGGTCATGGCGCTCATTCTGGCCGGGCCGGCGGCAGTAGTTCTGAGTGGTCTCACCACGCTGATTGTGCCATCAGTCCTCATTACTGGCGGAGAGAATCCTTACACGTTGCCAATTGCAGTAGTGGTATGCATCCTAACAATTGCAGGTATGACCGTCGGGCGCACCGTACTCGACACCCTCGTTGAGCGTAGCCTCAAGGCGGAACAGGCAGCCCGATCGTCCGAGGCCGACGCGCAACGCGAGGCAGCGCTCGCGCAGGCACGCGCTGACGAGTTAGCGGTTACGGCGAATGAGCAACGACGCCTCATTGATGTCATCGGCACGCTGGAGCTACCGACGGTGCCACTAGCCGAGAGCATTTTGCTTTTGCCGATGGTTGGCCACCTCGATACACGGCGCATGCAGGCGATTAGCACTAACTTGTTGAATCAGATTACCGTGCAACGGGTCAAAGTCGTGATCCTCGACCTGGCGGGCGTGCCGCTGATCGACAGCAAGGTAGCTCTACATATCCAGCAACTGATTGATGCCGTAGGACTGATGGGCGCCGAAGTGCGCGTCACCGGCATTCGGGCTGAAGTGGCGCGAACAATGACCGATCTGGGCATTCAGATGAATGCAACCAGTATCGCCCGAACGCCCCAGGAAGTCCTGGCCTCACTCTACACCGTACATCGGTCGAATTAGGCTCCCCGCGCCTTGTCTCTAGTTCCCCAACACAAAGCGGCAACCCGATTGGATTGCCGCTTTGTGTTGGGCGTCTTTGCAGCGTATTTCTTATGCGCGTTGCGGCGGCAATGTCCGCTTTCGAGACGAGGATGATGGTAGAACACTATCTACCGGCTGTGGATGAAATTGCGTACTGCCGGTCTTTATATGGCTACGCCCGTTCAGTGGATACCGGCGCTTCAATAGCGCAATGACGTTGGACTCGAATCGATGCTGGTTTGCTACTAACCAGTGAGCGGCATACGTTGCTTCGTCAGGCGGATTTTGGTAGCGATTATTCTGATAGACGCGTTTATGCGCTGTCCATGCATACAGATCGCGCCGATGAACTGCCCGAATCTCTTGCATCACACCTTCTGCGCGATCTTCAATGGATAGTGATGCGTTCAGATAGATCTGGTTTCCTTGCGATCGCACAGCATCAATCTGGCGATCCGTCCAACATCCAGCCGCTTGTGCAACCGCTTCATTACTGGATGTGTCGATGCCTTGGAGAAATTTTAGCGTAAGGTTGCGGTTGAATCCAACGGCATACGCCTCCCCTTCAAACTCAACCCGGATACGTTGCCCATCAAACAGAGACCACCACTCAATGCGATTCTTCCAGGGTGTCTCTCGGTGTACGCGAACCCGTTTCCACCCGACTGCCTCCAAGGCGTGAATGAGCGGCAGAAGATCCCAAACAACCTGGTGATACGTTTTTGGTTTTCGCTGCATTCCGGTTAATCCTCCTGTGTTTCACTAGTCTGTGCCTGGTTAGCTACGCTACGACGTTCCATGTATTGGAGATAGTCAAGGAAGAACTGCGTAAGCATTGAAAGAAGCTTCGGTGGTGCCCTAAGCTTCAGAAGCCGTACGATAGCATCCGAATACCAAATAATGTTCTGACGTAAGGGGTCATCCTGGATTTGTTCGATCTCCGTGAGATGTGAACGGAATAGCGCCGCTACATCTGGGTCGATCTGCCCATCATTCAAGGCTTGCCTTACGCAATTCACAAATGCGATCGGCACCATAATCGTGGGGATGGTGTCTTTTGGAACCATACGCTGCACCATTATATCAAGCCGCTGCCGGCGGCTTTCGTCTTGGACAAGCTGCCCAACCGTTGTTTGCTCCCAAAATGGCTTGATCAAGATCTCGGATTGTCTATCTGTATCATCTCGTCGCCACACGAAATGACCAACCGTGCCCTTTTCGCTTGATGCTGCTACCCGAATAAATCCTTTCTGCTCCCACCATGTTCGCGCCTTCGCTAAAACACTATCTGCATAAATCAGGACGGCGCGCTCTTTCAGCGCATCAAGTAATGCGCGTCCTGCACCGCGCCGGTGTGACTCCAGCGCAATAATCGTTACTTCTTTTCTCTCTACTACGCGATCAAACGCGCAAAACCCGATGAGTGCCCCTTGCTCATCAACAGCAACAATTACTCGATATAGCGGTACAGGAAGTCGATAGAGCTTCCACCGGCCAGACCGCTCCAGGTCAGCGATCTCACCATATTGAACTGGGCGTATCGTAATGACGGCCGGATTGTACATCGTGCAGGAACTCTCAACTGATAGCACAGCGGCGAGCGCACCACAAGGTCCGCCTATCAGCGACGTAGATTGCGTGCAGCGCCACGTCCTTGCTTGGTCAATTGCACACGGAGTGCGGCATCTTCAGATGCAAGGAATGAGACCAGGCCCAGACCCTCAAGCGTGCGACAATCCTCCTCAATATCGGCATAGGACTCATCAAGTCGATCTGTGATACTTGAAACGGTCTGGGGCCGATCTGCAGTACCTCCCTCTGGGCCATAGAGTAGGTAAAGGATTTCGGACTGTATTCGATTGACTCTCAGGGTGCCATCGCCGAGATAGTTCACGATGTTGGTGGTCTTATTTCCTCCAACAAAGTCACCCGTGACTACTTCGCCAACTTGGCCATCGACGTGCATACCCATACTCCAGGGTTGTAAACGAGGCGCTGAGGAATGTGGCAATGGAAGCTGGAAATCAGATCGCACTGCCTGGTAGGTCAGGCCCGTAACGGTGCAGACTAGCCCGACCTCTACCGAGCGCGTACGTTCAAGCTCCGGCTTGCACACCAGAAGCCCTAGATCGTGGTAAATATCAAAGACGGCGCGACTGATCTGCGGTGCTCCAGACAGAACCTCGACAAAAAATATATCGTCGGTCAGGATTTGTACAGTGAAGGTTTCCTTGAGTTTACCGCGATCAATCTGCGCAACAACCCAGCGCAAAAAATCCTTTTGTCGATCGGTCAGGGTGTGCATGCAACGCCTCTTTATTTCACGTGCGGATCATTCACTTTCGCCGCCCAGACAATGTAGAGCACAAACGGATACGCATCATGCCCATCCATTTCAACCTGAAGAATGAGAAGTGGCTCTTGCCAGGTTGGTAGGAGTAACTCAGGCCGATGGCGCTCAATGTATCCGCGATTCAGCGTGATCCCTGGAGAAAAGAGTTGGGTGATGGAAATTGGTAATGGAAGGGGGATACGCGCACGCGCGATCGTGGTCCACTCATTCGCAGTGCGTAGCCGAACCTCTACCGGAACCCGCAGAGTCTGCTGCACCCGGCCAGACGACTCCAGATGAACGGCGACATGGATATTTCCATTCACCTGGTACATATTCCCTCCGACAATCGGCCCCTGAAACTGAGTATCGCCGAACTGATTGTTATCGCCAACTTGAATCAGTGGCCCGCCAATCGGGCGTCGGTCAGTTTCTCGTCGAGGGTGTATCGCGCCTGATACTGCGGGCGACGCATCATCATAGCGAAACATGTCGCCTATGGCTCGCTGAACAATCTGCGAAACCCCTGCGTAAAAGTCTCGCATGGGATCTATTCCGGTGGTTCTGTCAATTCCAAAGAGATCCTCGCGGGAGAGTCGCATCGCTTCCTGGGCAATGGAAGCGACACTACCAGCCCTCAAATATTCTTCGCGGGAGAGTCGCATCGCTTCCTGGGCAATGGAAGCGACCCCGCCAGTCCCAAAGATCTCCTCACGATATGCAGCAATAGCTTGAGCTGCATACTCGATACGAGGTGGTTGAAGTGCCGAAACATCGATAGCGGCAAGGCCTTTGTGGTGCGTTTCCAGCAGGCCAAGGGCTTGTTCGATCGCCTGCCTTCCAATCTGTGCAGTAAAACGGGTAGTGTCGTGGGGGACGTCAGCGAATACGCGTATGGCCTGCTGCGCTGCGTAACTTACTCCAAGCGTTTCTGCTGCAAGGATAGGTGGTACTAGAAGCGCTCGACGCTCAAACAGTTCCAAAGATCGCGTAACGGTCTCGTGGTAACTGAATACATCCCCGTCCGCGAGCAGGCGCTCAACGCCCTTTGGAATTCTAGGGGTGTAAGACATGACACTCCTGACCGCTTTACATCTTGCCAGGAGTACACAGAGGTGCTACTATCAAGACGCGAAGCGCTGGTGACATCGGCGCAAGAAGGCCTGCCTAGTGGTGGTACATCGGGGCAGGCCTTCTCTTTTGCGCTAGTGTAGCATGCAGTACATATGTGCAGCAAGAGCACAGCATGTACATCAGTTACAAAACGAGGTGCCCGCGTCCGACGCCGGACACGGGCGTTTGTGTAGCTATTGGCTACACCGGTTATCAGTCGAGATGATCGTCTGCCGTCTGGTATCAGTCGCCGAATAGAACGACATTGGAACTACTTAGCGAGATCGAGATTTCGCTTTATCACGCCTCCACGGCCTCAGCCGGTACTTCGACTACAGCCTCCGCCGACGACGCCTCAACAAGCGTCTGGGCGCGACGGCGCGGGCGTTGCACGGTTGCATTGCCCTCCTGCGGTTCAGCCTGCGCCTCCTCATCAGCCTGGGCGTCAGCTTCCTGAGCGAGAACCACCTTGCGCGCCTTCCGCGCTGCCGCAATCTCCTGGCGCCGACGCCGACGCTGCTCACGCAGTTCTAGCATGAACCCATCGCGCGCCTCCTGCGCTTCTGTGATCGTAATCGCTTCAGCAC
>JBBRVM010000193.1:0-7135 GCA_038246865.1 Burkholderiales bacterium | reverse complement strand
GCTGAAGATCGCCACCCAGATCGAGCGCGAGGTCGACGTCGATTTTTGTTTTGCGCGGCGGAAGGGGTGGGGGCGAGACGGCTTGCATTTCCGCAGCAGTGGGCTTGCGCTTGACGATCACGTCGTCCGAAAGCGTGGGCGCATCGGCCTGTGAAATGTCGATAAAGCCGCGATCTACCTTGAAGTTGCCGTCGAGTTTGATCGCGTCGCTATTTGCGCTCAAGCGCGCCAAGCCGCTGGCATCGATGCGGCGATCCACGCGCCCCAGCAAACGAAAGTTCTCCGCTTTCAGAGTGAGTTGCACGTCCGGCTTGGCCGAGAGCGTGCCTTTGCCATCCACAGTAATTCGACCATCGCCACCGCGTGCACTGACCGCCTCAAGGTGCACCTGATCACCCACGAAAACGATGCGCCCGCGGCCTTCAATCAGGTCGACGCCTTCGAGCGCATTTTTGATGCTGACATCGTTCAAGACGAGCGCGCCCTGAGCATTCGGGTTGGCGAGCGTGCCGCTGAATTTCGCCTCACCGTTCAGGCCACCACCCAGGCGCCAGCCGGGCGGCAAGAAGCTGCTCCAGACCGCGAGATTGTCGAGCCGGGCAGTGAGTTTGCCGTCGAGCGGTGACGACATCGGCGGCAACAGGTCCTGCGCTGACGCCGTGATATTTGCAGTCGCTTCGGCGCGGCCAACGCGAACGCCGTCGATGAGTTGCGAGACGCGCCAGATGCCTTGATCGGCATTCAACGCGAACTTGAGTTCGCGCAGACCAAGCAGACCCGAGCCTGCGTTGTCGCCGATGCGCAGGTCGCCCGATTGCCGCGAGAGTTCAAGTGTGGCGCGCAAACCGTTGTTAGCGTTGTCGGTCGATACGGCAAAACTGCCCGCGAGCACGAGATCGCCGTCGAGAGTTTTTCCGCCTAACTGACGCTCAAGTGCAATAACGTTGAACGGGCCAATATTGCCGCTACCAGAAAATTTTGGCGTCGTTTGTGCGTTACTCGCAGCGGTGTATTGCAGCGCCGACCAGTTGATCGGCACGGTTGCAATCAGCGCCTTTCCGGCATCCGCAGCGAAGGTGCCGGCGGAAGTCGGCGTGCCACTTTTCCAGCGCAGTGCAAATGGCTCGACTCGCGCCCACACTTGCGTTGTCGCCCCTTCGCGCGCGACCGCCTCGTTCACCTGCAAGCGCTCTATCGCACCCGTCCAGGACGCAACCACACTGTTCGCGGTGCTCTCAGTGCGACCGGCCAACGCCGCGCTCAACAGCAAACTGCGGTCGCCCTGTTTCAGCGTGCCCGTGGCTTCGATGCGGTGTTCGCGCAGGCTACCGTTGCCTTGCAAATTGAGCGAGCCGACGGATGAGTTTGCCGGTGTCCCGCTGCTGATGCCATCGGCGTTGAGATCGAGGCTAAACGGCGCGTTGGATTGCAGTGCAACTTGCAGTTTTGCTGCGAATTTCTGTACACGTGTGGCCGCTAGCGCCACGTCTTGTCCGCTGACGCTGGCGTCGACTGCCAGCGCATTCCAGGCACCTGACAAGGTGCCTTGACCTTTGATCACGCCGCTCAGCGTCGCTTTGCTGGTTCCGCCGCCTTTGCTTGATGCCGTGTCCAACGCCTGCAACGCACTCAAATTTTGCGCGTCGAGTGACCAGGTGAACACATCGCTCGTAGCGCCCAGCCGGCCGCTCCACTGCGCGCGGTTACTGGCGAGCACGAGGTTGCCGCTGGACTCAATGCGTGGCGGCTGATTGGGAGCATCCGATGGCCCAAGCAACGTTAACTTCGCCTCCCCCGTCAGCGGCTGCGAGCCCCAACGACTGTCCTTGATGACCACGTCTGCGCTCGCGGCGATGGGTTTGGTCAGCGCGGCGGGGTCAATGATTACATTGCCTTTGATGCTGCCGTTGAGCACGGCGCTGGGGCCGGAGCCAGCGCGGGGGGGCATAAACGCGAAGGGGTCAAGCTTTGTCAACTGCGCATCGGCGGTCACGCGCCAGGGATTGACTTTTTTTGCAGTGGTAGCCGCATTGGCGTTCGTTACGGCGTCACGTTCGGCCAGCAACGTTGCGCGAGCTTGCGCAGCTCCGGCGACCACGTTGAGCTCGCTCAATTCGATGCGTGATTGCTGAATTTTTCCAGTCAGGTTGACGTCGACACCGGATCGCAGTCCGGTCGGCAAACGCTTCTGATCAATGAGTGCGGCGAGGGCGGTACCTTTGAGTGTGGCTGTGAGTGCGATGGGTTTGACCGCCGTGGTGTCTTCACCCGAAGCGATGACTCGCCCCGTGACTTGGAGCGCAGGCCAGCGAGCGTCCAGTTCGGCAAGTTTTACGTCGCTGGCGTCGAAAGCGAGTTGCCATGGTCCCGTTTTCCACGTGCCGCTACCGGTCACGCGCCCTGCATTTCCTGTGCGGCCCGACAGCTGCGCGCTGAAAGCGTCGATGACCGCGTTTTCTGGCGTGCCGCTGGCGGTAATCTTGATTGCAGACACGGGTAAAAGTTTACGATCCAGCGCGCCCGGTGTTGCGTTAGTCGCTTCCACCACGATCTGCATGGGCTGGTCGTTACTGAGCGCGATGTCGGCCTTGCCAGTGAGCGCTGTGGAAGGCGCACCGGGAAGCAGTTTGCTCACGTCAAAGCGATCGAAACGGGCGACAAGTGCTGGCAACGGCAGTGCTGCAAACGGCTGCACACGTGCGGTGGCATCGAGCGACTGTTCGGCGGCTCGTGCAATGACTCTCACGCCGAAGTTTTCCAGCGGACCGGCGGCGGTGAGGGACGCCGTCCACGGCAAACCAGCCGCTTCGCCTTTCGCCTCTTGTCGGGCGGAGAGATTGGCTATCAAGGCGAGCGGTGATTGCGGCTTGATCGTCACATCACCGTTAATACGCAGCGCATCTATTGTGGCGTTTGCAAGCTTCACAACATGCGCTTTGGGGCCAAGATCGACTGCACCGCTTAAGTCTGTGATGACGGTTGCCCTGGCTGCGTCGGCCTTTTCTGGATGAACGCTTAACTTGCCGACCGTCAACGCATCGATCACCAGAGCAAAGGGCAGTTCCAGCGATTGTGGCGGCGGGGTGGACTCGATGGGGCGTGTGGCCACGTCGATTTCTGCCGCACTCAAACGGTCAAAGTGAAAGCGCGGCGGACGCAGGTCGTAGTCGGCCAGCGAATAGTTCAAATTGCGCACCACGACGCGCGCTGAAGGCAGCGCGATCTGCACTTCTTTAGCGGAAAAGTTACTGCGAATATCACCCGATGGTTCGACCACCGTGACGAGCCCGTTGCTCCAGGACTGCACCGCGCCAAACAACGTACGCTGGCCATCCACGGTCTTGATCAGGTAAAAAATAGCTGCGACGATCACAACGAAGGTGACCACCAACAAGGCCATAAGCCCAAGCGACCAGCGCACCGCGTGGTGCCTGAAAGTCTTAACTCTTTTCGGCGGCGCTTGCGTGCGGGTGTCCACTAAAAAGTGACCCCGACCGACACGCCAAAGTTCACTTTTTTAGTCTGCTGCGCGTAGGCAAGGTAACCACTGACTGGCCCGACCGGGCTCCTCCAGCGGGCACCAATGCCGTAACTTGTATTCGCTTTCCAGGCGCGCGGTGAATCGGCTGCGTCACCCAAGTCTGCGAATACGGTCCCGTAAATTCCGGGTCTGACTTCTCTTGCAACCTCGGCGCTAGCCGTCATCAAAAAGCGTCCGCCCCTGACGTAAGTGCCCGTCGGATTGATACCTTGAATTCCGAGCGTCTGAAAGCCATAACCGCGCACCGAAACATCACCGCCGGCACGGAACAACAGGCTCTGCGGAATACCAGCGGGCGTGTCGGCGAACACCTGTCCGACTTCAAGCCGCGCCTGCGTGAGCCATTTTTCACCGAGCGGACGAAAGTAAGTCGCGCGACCCAGCGCTCGCACAAAGGGCTTGCCGCCTTCGGAATTGCCGAACCTTGCGCCCGCGCCGATTTGCCCGGACACCGCGAAGCCCTGCGTCGGAAAAACCGGGGCATCAACATTGCGCCAGACCATCTCATATCCGATAAGTGCGGCATTGCCAGTCAAGTCGCTGTTTGGGTCGCGCACGGCGGAGCGCAGCACGTCGACAAAGTAGAGCCGGGTGATGCGATCAGCATCCTGTCGGCGACCAACGCGCAGGCGTTCGTTGTCGATCACTAGCCCCGCCACATCGCTGCGACCTGCCGAAACTGACACCAGATTTCGATAATTATTCGGGAGCGGATAAGACAGAAAGTCCACACTAAAACTGCTCTCATCGCGCGCCCAGCGCAGACGCGTGAGCGATTGCCAGTCGAGCCCGAAGAGGCGCAGATATTCATGCTCGGCGGTAACGCGCGGGCCGTTCTCTGTGCTGAAACCGGGGCCAAACAGCAGGCGATGCAAGGTCTGTTCGCGCAATCGCACTTGCACCGGAACAGCGTCAGCCAATGCGGGATTGGGCTCAATATCGACTGCTGCTGCGCGAAATAAGCCGCTCGCTCGCAAGCGATCCTGGAAGTCCAGCAGGGCTTTTTGTGTGTAGGGCTGACCGGCGGTGATCGTGGACAGATTGTCGACGGCGGAGCGCGGGTAGCGCTGCAAACCCGTGACGGCGATCGCGCCAAAACGAAATTCGGGGCCACTGTCGAAATCGACTTTGAGTGCGGCTGTGTTTTCGTCCGCATCAATCGTTGCGGCGCTGTCCGCGATGCGCGCAGCGGGGTAGCGATCAGCCCAGAGCGTGGTCAACAACGCGCTCTTCGACGCCGACCAGACGCTGTCCTGAAACGGCGCGCCGACCGGCAAGCCCCACTGATTGCGGGTTGCGGCGATTCGCGTTGCACCGCCAGCTTCTATCGAGATGGCTCCAGCGGGCGTGATCGTGACAGACGCAATGCGGGTGCGCGGCCCTGATGCGATGGTGACCGTGACTTTGCGCTGGGCTGAGTTTGTGTCTTGCAGGCCTGTCGTTTCAATCCGAATGTCGGCGTTAAAGTAGCCTTCGGTCGCCAGCAGTTTGCGCAATTGCTCCGGCGCGATTTCTACGAGTCGCGTGATCTCTGCGTTGGTGACGTCCGCCTGATCGGCGAAGCGCGCAACGTCGGAGTAGCGGCTGAGCGTTGCACGCAGCGCAGTGGGCACATCCGGTGCGACGAAGGTCACCTCATACGCAGCCGCGTGAATGATCGGCGCACAGCACAGTGCTGCGAGCAATGTCGCAGGCTGACGCGCGCCCACGGTGGCGCGCAGACATGCCTGCGAAAGGTAAGCTTTAAGCCAGTTTGCGCCGAACAATGTCGTTCACTTGCGCCGGATTGGCTTTTCCCCCAGATGATTTCATGACCATGCCAACGATACTCATGAGCGCTTTTTCTTTGCCGGCTTTGTAGTCGGCTATTTGGGCTGCGCTATTTGCGAGAGCTTCGTCGACGATTTTTTCTAGCGCTCCGCTGTCGCTGATTTGTTTGAGACCTTTGGCGTCGATGACATTGTCAACGCTCGCGGCCTCGCCGCTCCACAGCGCTTCGAATACAGTCTTGGCAATTTTGTGACTGATGGTGCCATCGCTGATACGGGCGACGAGATTTGACAAGCGCACCGCGTTCACAGGTGATTGCTCAATACGCTTGTCTTCACGATTAAGCGCAGCGGACAGCTCGCCCAGCATCCAGTTAGCAACCAGTTTGGCGTCTGCGCCAGCATTCACGGCAGTTTCAAAATAGCTTGCTGTTGCGCCGTCTTGCGACAGCAACATCGCGTCGTAACGCGACAGGCCGTATTGCGAGGAGAAACGTGCGCACTTCGCCTCCGGTAGCTCGGGCATACCCGCCTTGATGCGCGCAAGCATCTCATCTGATACGACGAGCGGAGGAAGATCAGGATCAGGGAAGTAGCGATAGTCCATCGCGTCTTCCTTGCTGCGCATCGCCTTCGTCTCGCCCGTATCTGGGTTGAACAATACGGTCGCCTGTTGAATCTTGCGGCCGTCTTCAATCTCGGCGATTTGCCACTGCACCTCAAAATCAATCGCCTGCTGCATGAACTTGAAACTGTTCAGGTTTTTGATTTCGCGACGAGTGCCGAATTCATTTTGTCCAAATGGACGCACCGACACGTTGACGTCGCATCGGAATGAGCCTTCCTGCATGTTGCCGTCGCAAATATCCAGATAGCGCACGAGGTTGTGTAGCGTTTTTGCGTACGCAATAGCTTCTTTCGCTGAGCGCATCACGGGCTCGGTCACGATCTCCAGAAGTGGCGTACCGGCGCGGTTGAGGTCAACGCCAGACTCGTTATCGAACTGCTCGTGGACGCTCTTACCCGCGTCTTCTTCTAGATGCGCGCGCGTCAACTCAACGACCTTGGTCACGCCGTCATCAAGCATGATGGTGATCGAGCCGCCCACCACAATCGGCGTCTCAAATTGCGAAATTTGATAGCCCTTGGGCAGATCGGGGTAGAAGTAGTTTTTACGCGCAAAGATCGAGCGTTGATTGATCTTGGCACCAATGGCCAAACCAAACTTCACGGCGCGCTCAACCGCGCCTTTATTCATGACGGGCAACGCGCCAGGCATGGCCAGATCGACGACGTTCACCTGCGTGTTTGGCGCGGCCCCGAAAGCCGTGCTGCTGCCGCTAAAAATTTTTGATGCGGTCGTGAGTTGGGTGTGTGTTTCCAGCCCGATCACTACTTCCCACTGTGCCATGTTCGTACTCTAAATTGACGGATGGCACGTGTGCCAATCCGTCGCCAGTTGAAACTGATGCGCCACATTCAACATCCGCGCCTCATCCAGATAATTACCGATAATTTGCATGCCGACATGCAGGCCGTTCTCGTCGACGCCACAAGGAAGACTCATTGCAGGCTGGCCGGTCAAATTGGCGCAAATCGTGAAGATGTCATTCAGGTACATTTTCACTGGGTCATCGCTCTTGGAGCCAAACTGGAACGCGGTTTCCGGTGCGGTTGGTCCCATGACCACATCACACACTTCGTAAGCCCGCTTGAAGTCTTCGGCGATCAGGCGGCGCAATTTGCCCGCTTGCAAATAGTAAGCGTCGTAGTAGCCATGCGATAGCACATAGGTGCCGATCAAAATGCGGCGCTTGACCTCGGC
>JBBRVM010000192.1:0-7136 GCA_038246865.1 Burkholderiales bacterium | reverse complement strand
TGGGTGAATTCGACGACGCGAAGGCCGGTCAGGGGGAGGGGTTGGGTAGATGGTTGCATCGTTGGAGCTTGTGGGTGCCTCTCGATTGTGGTCAGGGGAGCCCTGGCCGCAACCCAGTTTTTGTTTTCGAAGATTGTTGAATCGTAACCGCGGCTCCGGTAAGCCGCTCCTCCCCTCGTGTGCCACCCCGTGTAAGGCTTTGCCTACATCGTTTGCCATGTTGCCTTACCGGTAAAGCAGCGAACGTCTGATGTTCGGAAGTTGCGACCAGAAATAAAGTTAGGGCACTGAGATCAATGTCGTTTTCGCAATTCTGTTTCCAGCTTCGTTAATGCGATGTTTGATTTATGGGTGATTCGCCGAAGATGCGTCTCACGGCGTGCATACAGTCAATTTGACATCAATCCCACTGGAAAGAGAATTTATGAAAAAGCAATCTCTGTCACTGGTAGCACTAGCTGCCGCAGCCCTATTCTCAATCGGCGCAAGCGCGCAGCCTAAACCACTGCCATATCAAGGCTCATTCAATTCCAGCATGTTCTACGCTCAGAATATGCCTGCCCATTCTATGGACATGATGGTTAGCAAAGAGCAGTACATGAAAGAGATGGAAAACCGCTGGATGATGGCTGAAAAAATGCAGGGCACTAGCGGCAAACCAGGCTGGGTCAAGTTCGGCACCCTGAAGAAATCGATGGAACAACCCAACGTTTCTAACAACGCTGGCGTAAAGTAGTCATTTGACTTTTTTGCGTTACTGAACTGCGACGCTGCGGGCTGTGTACGCT
Organism: Burkholderiales bacterium; assembly: GCA_038246865.1. Lineage (GTDB taxonomy): Bacteria > Pseudomonadota > Gammaproteobacteria > Burkholderiales > Casimicrobiaceae > Casimicrobium. The sequence goes on along the minus strand of JBBRVM010000192.1, from coordinate 6,348 downwards.
CGCAGCGCTGCTACTTTTTTGCATTGCAGGGAATTTGGCTATGGAAAACAACGACGAACGCGCTCAATTGTGGGATCTGATTAAAGACATCAAATTTGCAATGCTCACGACGCATCACGAGGATGGTCGCATGCATTCACGTCCGATGACGACGCAGAACTCCGAGCTGACAAACGATGATTGTTTGTGGTTTTTTATGTCGAGAAAGAGTGAATCTCTGGACGACTTGATGCGCGATTCGAACGTCGCGCTGAGCTATGCGCATCCGGGTAAAGATCAGTACGTTTCGGTGTCCGGAATCGGGCATATTGACAACGACGTGGAACGCATTCGCGCGCTGTGGACGAAGTTTGCAGAAGCATGGTTTCCGGGAGGCCCCGAAGATCCTGATCTCGCGCTGGTCGAAGTCAAAATTACTCACGCCCACTACTGGAACGTGAAGGAAAGCAAGATCACGCAGCTGTTCAAGATGGCGAAGGCTACCGTTACCGGAACGCGCCCCATTAATTTGGGTGAATCTGGCGAAGTTCGCATGACCGCTTGAACAGGTACAGCTTCTAGCTGAGGCACTAACGCGTTGGATCTACCGTTACCGGAACGCCCCCTACTAATTTGGGTGAATCTGGTGAAGTTCGCATGACTGCTTAAACAGGTGCAGCTTGTAGTTGAGGCACTAGCGCGTTGGGTCTCAGCTAGGTATTTGGCTCTATTCGATATTTAGCGGTCGTGGACGCGGCCACGTCGCTCCTGCGCTTCTGGAAATTCGAGCCTAGTCGGCACCAGCAAGATCGGTTTAGATCGGGTGTTCTTTTGGCACGGCCCGCAGGCGTCGCGGTGCTGGCGGGGGCCGAGAGTAGAGCGATTGCAGCACGCTGATACGCTCGGCACTTTCATCCTTTTCGTTGATGCAGGTTTGCCATGACTCAGTCATTGTCAGTTGTCATGTTGGGAGCCAGCGGTGCGGTTGGCGGACACGTTGTGTCCACGCTGCTCAAGATGCCGCAGCTAAAGCGGCTCACGTTGCTCGGGCGGAGCGAGACGTCGTTACTTCCGAGCGGCGGCAAGGCTACGGTCACGCAACATGTCGTGAAGATCGAATCCCCCGACACCTACGTCGAGTTCGTTGCCGGGCACGATGCCGCCGTTTGCACGCTCGGAGTCGGGCAGCCGTCGAAGATGAGCAAAGCGGAGTTCGTGCACATCGACAAAGACGTCGTAATCGCGTTCGCCACGATTTGTAAACAGAGCGGTGTGCGCCACTTCGAGCTGCTCGGCGCGATAGGTGCCGACTCGAAATCGCGGTCTTTCTATCTGCGCGTCAAGGGTGAGCTGGAAGAGGCGTTAGTGGCGCTTAATTTTGAGCGGCTCTCGCTATTTCAGCCATCGATGATTTTGACGCCTACCAATCGGTATGGCATTCAGCAAGCGCTGACGCTTACGTTCTGGCCAATGCTGTCGCCGCTGTTGTTCGGCCCATTGCGCAGGTTGCGTGGCGTGCGTGTCAAGACGCTAGGGGCGGCGATTGCGAGACAGTTGGCTACCCAAGGCAGCGGCGTGAAACAGCTGCGCTGGGATGACTTTGAGGCGCTGACTCGATAGGGCGGGCACTGCCCGCCCTACGCCCCTCGAAAACCCAAACCATGCGACGACCGACTAGAACGGAATATCGTCGTCAAAATCGTCCAGCTTGGCTTTCTTTGGCGCGCCGGTTCCAGCGGCAGAGCCGGAGCCCATTGGTTGCCCGGTCGAGCGAGGTGTCGAACCGCCTTTTTCGCTATCGTCATAAGGGGCATCGCTGCCACTGCCCGTGCGCCCGCCAAGCATCTGCATGCGATCGCCGCGAATCTTGGTCAGCGTTTTTTCGACGCCTTCTTTATCCGTCCATTTATCGTACTGAATGCGGCCTTCGATGTAGACCGGGGCGCCCTTTTTCAGGTATTCGCCACAAACCTCGGCGGTACGACCAATGAACTCGATGCGATGCCAGTCGGTGCGCTCCTGCTTGCCGCCTGCTTTGTCTTTCCATTGTTCAGTGGTCGCTACCGAGAATGAGGCCACAGCTTCGCCGCTGGGCAAGTAGCGCATTTCGGGATCACGCCCGAGATTGCCGATCAGGGTCACACGGTTGATGGATGCCATCGTTTTCTCCTTCTATCAATCAAGTGGCGGGGTTGTTGAGTAGACCGCCACGAACATGAGCGCAGCCCTCGCCGCGCCTACTTGAGACCAGAAGATTATCGCAAACTCGTTTTGAACGCACGCCGGTATCACCGAACGACCGAATTACGCTACATTCAATTCGGAAATCCACGATCCCCACTTTGAGCTGCCCGCATGCATGGTTTAACTGTCAAAACCACGAGCCACGACTTTGGCGCAGTGCGCACCTCGATGCAAAGCTACGTGGATCGTGACCTGCTTCCTGGCGTTTCCTGGGCAATACTTCGGGGGCGCGATCTGGTCGATGTGAATTGCGTCGGCTGGGCTGACCGTGAGGCGAAAACCTCGCTTACGGCAGATCATTTGTTCCGCGCGTTTTCCAACACAAAGTTAGTCACTTCGTGCGCCGTGTTGCTGCTCCTTGAAGCGGGCAAAGTCAAGCTAGACGATCCGATTGAGCGCTACATGCCGCATCTCGCAAACCGTCGCGTGTTGAAGCACGGAGCGACTACGCTCAATGACACCGAACCCGCGAACACATCAATCACGATTCGTCATTTGCTGAGCCACAGCGCTGGTTTGAGCTACGGTCTGTTCGATCCCGGCACGCTGATTTTCACCGCCTACAACGAACGCAAACTCTTCGGCCCGACGCTGACACTCTCCGAAATGGTCGACTCGCTGGTCGATCTGCCGTTGCTGTTTCACCCCGGCACGTCGTTCGAGTATTCGCTGGCGACGGACGTGTTGGCGCGTCTCGTGGAAATCGTTGGCGGTGAGCGCTTCGGCGCGTTCATCAAGTCGCACATCTTCGACTGTCTCGGCATGGTCGACACGTCGTTCGTCGTACCGCTTGACCAGCAAAATCGGCTGACCGCGTACTACCGTGGCGCAGACATGCTGGACGAAATGAAACCGGGCCTGACGCGCGTCGACAACTCGCCGTATCCGGGCGCTTATCTGCGCGCTGTTCCCAAATTGTCCGGCGGCGGCGGTCTGGTCACGTCGCTCCCGGATATGGTCACGCTGATGCGCAGTCTTTTGCCTGGCGGTGAAACGTTGTTAAAGGCGGAAACCATCGCGCAGATGATGACGAATCAACTGGCAAGTGGCGTCAGTATCCGCTTCGCCACGCAGGGTGAGGTTCCCGGTAAAGGGTTCGGACTGGGCGGCTCGGTCACCCATGCACCGTCGTCGATTGAACCACAAAGCGCGACGGGAGAATTTCAGTGGGGCGGCATCGCGGGCACACACTGGTGGATTTCGCCGCGTAACAATCTGGCGGCGGTCGTCATGACGCAGCGAGTGATGGCGTTCTGGCATCCGTTTTCGTTTGATTTCAAGCGGCTGGTGTATCAGAGCGTTGGCGCTTAACCTTCCGATCACTGACCCATGCGTATTCACGAAATCATCACGGGCTGGCTGCATTTCATCGCTGCCCTTTTTGTGTTCGGCCTCGTCGCGATTTTCTGGTGTCTCGCGGCACAGATTGCGTCCCTGTTCGCGGATACCTTCATCCCAGAACTGTTCGCGATGTACGGTATCCCGATTGCCGTGATTCTGCTCGCTGCTTCCCGGCTGGAAATTGCGGCCAGCCTCGCGCTCATCAGTCGGAACATTGGCCCGCATGCGTGGGCGCGTCCGGTGCTCATCTGGGTGAGCGCGGTGCAATTGTTGATCTTTCCGATTGGACCGGCAATTGCGATTTACACGATCTGGGCGTTTCAGGTTTTAAAGCCTGATGCGCCAGCCCTGCCGACCTCAGGCGTTTAAGCGACGCTATTTCCGTGCGCATTACTGCTGTCATTCTGCTCATTCTGGCGGTCGCCTGCGAAGCCTTCGGGTACTGGGGGCTGAACACACTTGAGGGGCAACATGCGTACGATGAAATGGCGGGCATCGTGCCGTTCGCTGCGGTGGCTGTGGGCTGGATTTTCGCGGTGATTGCGGTGGTGCTTTTGTGGCTGCGGCACCGTGCCGGGAAAAGACCAGTCGCTGCCGATTAGAGAGCTGGGCGTTGGCGCGCTATCGGTGGTCGTAACGCCGCGCTGAACGTCGTTTCAGCCCCCGTCTAGACTAAGAACTTGTCCGTAAATAAACCGCGATGCCTGACTTGCCCTTTTTGTCTCACTCTTCGTTGCGTTTTCTTGCAATAGCTCGCTATTGCTGCGAAAAACGCGCCTCGATTGAGTCAAAAATTGCTGCGTCATCCATTCGCTCTTATTTACGGACAAGATCTAATTCGCCCAACACAGGTTTCGCTGAACGCGCCGCCGCGTCATAATGCCGGGTTGCCCTTCGCGGGTGTCGCTGGTTTTCTCTGTGTCGATATCGATGGATTTTTTGCGCGTACGCGGCGCACGTACGCACAACCTTAAAAATATCAACATTGATATTCCCAAACACAAGCTCGTGGTGATCACCGGCTTGTCGGGTTCCGGTAAAAGCTCGCTCGCGTTTGACACGCTGTATGCCGAAGGGCAGCGCCGCTACGTCGAGTCCTTGTCCGCGTACGCGCGGCAGTTTTTGCAGATGATGGACAAGCCGGATGTTGACCTGATCGAAGGCCTCGCTCCTGCCATCGCCATTGAGCAAAAGGCGACCAGCCACAATCCGCGCTCGACCGTGGGCACCGTCACCGAAATTCACGACTACCTGCGCTTGCTCTACGCGCGGGTTGGCGATCCGTATTGCCCGAATCATCCCGAGATCATGCTGTCGTCACAGACGATTTCGCAGATGGTGGATACGGTTTTGGGCTACACCCCGGAATCGCGCATCATGCTGCTCGCGCCGGTGCTCGCGGATCGCAAGGGTGAGCACGCGGAATTGTTCATTGAATTGAAGGCGAAGGGTTTCACCAAGGTTCGCATTGACGGTGAAGTGGTGGAGCTTGAACCGTCACCCAAGCTCGCGAAGAATCACAAACACACAATTGAGGTTGTCGTTGATCGCCTGAAAGTGCGGCCCGACGCCAAGCAACGGCTTGCGGAATCGTTTGAGACGGCGTGCCGTATGGGCAACGGGCGTGCGCTCGTTGTGATGATGGATGCGGAAGAAAACGCTGATACTGAGAAAAAGGGATCACAACTTTTCTCGTCGAAATTCGCCTGTCCTATCTGCGATTACTCCCTCGCCGAACTCGAACCGCGCCTGTTCTCGTTCAACTCGCCGATGGGCGCGTGCCCGACCTGTGACGGCCTCGGCGAGATTGATGAATTCGAAGCATCACGTATCGTTGCGCACCCCGAGCTTTCGCTCGCGAGCGGCGCGATCAAGGGTTGGGATAGGCGCACCATCTTTTACTTTCAGATGTTGCAGGGCCTCGCCGCGCACTACGGATTCGACATCGAAACGCCGTTCGTCGAACTCGCCGATGAAGCGCAAAATGCCATCATCTTTGGCAGCGGAATCGAAGAAATTGAATTCGATTATGTTAGCGAAAAAGGCAAGATTCAGAAGCGCAAGCACGTGTTCGAAGGCGTGTTGCCGAACTTCCGGCGCCGTTATCTTGAGACCGAATCGTCCGCCGTGCGTGAAGAGCTGTCAAAGTACATGAGCCGCAGCCCATGTACCGATTGCAACGGCGCGCGTCTGCGTCGTGAGGCACGATTTGTGAAGGTCGGTGACTCGGCGATTTTCGAGGTGAGTCGACTCGCGCTGTTCGACACGGCCAAGTTTTTTGACACGCTCAAGCTCACGGGTGCGAAGCAAAAAATTGCTGAACGCATCATCTGGGAAATCAAAAATCGCGTTGGCTTCCTGAACAACGTTGGCCTTGAATATTTGTCACTGGATCGCAGCGCAGAGACTCTCTCCGGGGGCGAAGCGCAGCGTATCCGGCTCGCGTCGCAGATCGGCTCCGGCCTGACCGGCGTGATGTACGTGCTCGACGAGCCATCGATTGGTCTGCACCAGCGCGATAATGATCGCCTGCTGGAGATGTTGAAACGCCTGCGCGATCTCGGTAACACCGTGATCGTGGTGGAGCACGACGAAGACGCAATCATGGCCGCAGATTACGTCGTCGATCTCGGCCCCGCGGCGGGCATTCACGGCGGCGAAATCATCGCGCACGGCAAGCCCGCTGACATCAAGAAAAACAAAAAATCTCTGACGGGGCTCTACCTCTCCGGCGCGATGCAAATCCCGGTTCCGAAGCGTCGTATTCCAGCGAACCCCGAGAAG
>JBBRVM010000191.1:0-7169 GCA_038246865.1 Burkholderiales bacterium | reverse complement strand
GCCGCCGAAGAGCACGGGGCGCGAACTTTTCAACATGACCTGGCTGGATACAAAGCTGGCGGCCTTCGGATCAAGCGTCGTAGTAACGGACGTTCAAGCGACGTTAGTCGCATTGACCGCGCGCAGCATCGTCAGCGCCATCGGCGAGCGGGAATGCTACGTCTGTGGTGGCGGCTCGTTTAACACGGCGCTGATGCGTCAACTGCCGCGCGCGCAGTCGACGCAGGCGCTCGGCGTAGACCCGATGCAGGTGGAAGCGCTTGCCTTCGCATGGCTCGCACGCCAGTGTTTCGCCAGCGCTGCGGGCAATGTGCCGGAGGTCACCGGCGCGAAAGGCCCGCGAATTTTGGGCGCCGTGTATCCGGCCTGATGGCGACCGTCGTCTATTTGGGCTTGAGCCAGGCCGCCAAAGCACGCAATCGAATCTCTCCACCGCCCGTGAAACCAGTCACGTTGAGTGACTTCAGTACGGCGTCGCCCGCCTCGCCTTCTTCGTAACTGGTCAGCACCCTGGCGATGATCGCGCGGTCACCCGCTGGCAGGCCTGGCGAGGCGACTACGGGCAACGCGGGTTGTGGGCGACCCTCATAGATCACCTTGATGCCTTTTGCCGCCAGCGTATCTTTGGCGCGTGCAATGGAGGGGATGCAGCCGACGCTCGACAGATTGTTTTCGACTGCATACACGATGGCACTGTATTCAGTGCTGAATCGGGCGGTGTATTGACGTCCCATAAAGTCACGCAATTCGGCGGCGCAGACCTGGCCGAACATCGTTTCGGCGCGCGGCATGGAGACGGACATACCACTCAAGGATTTTAAATTCTCAACCGGCGCGCCTTTGCCAATGAACAAGGCGGTCACGTCGGGGCGCCCAGAAGCAATAAATTCATAGCCCAGCGACGTCAGCGCTTTGGCTGCGAGGTCGGCTGCGTTGGTCATGAAGACGTCGTGCTGGTTTTTTTCCATCCAGTCAAATACTCGCTGCCGGTCGCGGGTTAAGGAAAGCTCGACGGGGCGGCCGAGCGCTGTTTCCAGCGAGCGCTTGAGGGCGTTGTAGCGCGACGTCGGTGGTAGCGGGTCGCCCTCTGCGCCGCTGTCCTCGTGAACCACCAGTTTGAGCGGTGCGGCATACGCAACCGGGGCGAGCGTCGTCATCAGGGACAAAGCCAGGCCGACAACGGCGAGCGTCAGAAAGTGTCGATTCATACAATTCCCCGGATTTATTGTGCGCTACTGAATATCTCAGATTATTCTTTATAAAAGCATGGCGCGTGCCTGCTTTTGAAGAGGCAGCTTTTGCATTGAATTGAGCTTGATCTGGGCATGGATCGCGATTCGATGAAAAGTCGACTTCATCAATAATTCACGTTCAGCCCCGATGCAGTGGCACTTTCACCACAGAGTTGTGACATGAGTAATCATGAAAAAAGCACCCGAAGGTGCTCTTTCGAGATTCCACGCAAATTGCAAACTATGCGCTAAATGAATTTCCGCAGCCGCAACTTGATGTCGCATTTGGGTTCTTGATGACGAATTGCGCACCTTCAAGGCCGTCGCTGTAGTCGATTTCTGCTCCGACCAGATACTGGTAGCTCATGGCGTCGATCAGCAGCATCACGTCGTTTTTTACCCATTTGGTGTCATCCTCGTTGACTTCTTCATCGAACGTGAAACCGTATTGAAAGCCTGAGCAGCCACCACCGGTGACGAAAACGCGCAGTTTGAGGTTCGGGTTTTGCTCGTCAATAATCAGATCTTTCACCTTGTTCGCGGCGGCGTCGGTGAAGTTGATTGGGGCGGGCAGTTCGGTCATTGCATTCATGGGGTACTCCTGTCGAGCAGTCGTAATCGCCGCTCACATCCTATTATCAGGGCGCTGGCTCGGGAATTCAACCGCGCTCTTGACGTGGGATTGGTCGTTTACTTGCCGTCGTTGCCGATTCGTTTCAATTCGACCACATCGGCGGTGCCTTGTTGCACATGCAGCAAGCGTCCGTCGATGACTGCGCCGACCTGCATTTCGAGCGTGCGATAGCTGACGTCGCCGGTGATGCGCGCATTCGGCAGAAGCTCCAGATATTCCGTCGCGTTGACCGGCCCGTTCACGGTGCCGTCGATCACGATGTGCGACACGCGAATCTCGCCGTTGACGGTCGCCTTTTCGCTCACCACCAGCGTGGCTGGCGCGTCCGACGCTGAATGGATGAAGCCCTTTACGACGCCGTCAACGCGCAGACCACCAGTGAAGATGATGTCGCCGCTGATGGTGGTGGCTGAGCCGATAAGGCTATCGATCTGCTTTTGCGGGACGTGATTTTTTTTGCGACCAAACATCTGAAATATTTCCTGAAAAATCATGGCGCTTTCACGCCCTTACAACTGAAGCGATTGCTGCGCGCGGGGCTCTTTGCTGCCCGCAGGAATCACGCGCATTTGCAGCGTTTTTAACTGTGCGTTGGCGGGCACTTTAAAGATGCCTTCAACGCGTTGATAGGTCTTGAAATCCAATGCCAGCGAGGCTATCAGATCGGGCTGTTCGTCGGGCAAATTGATGTTGCTGCGCTTGCCGTCGGCAATGATTGTGGCGATCAGCGTGAGCTTGCCTTTAAACGGCGATTCAGCGCTGCCCTGCACGATGAGCGCCCGGAAACGGTAGCTATTCACGGTTTCGCGCTCCGCTTGCATGCGTTGCACCGCCAGGCCGTTTTTACTGCCAGCGGCGCTACCTATGAGCTTCTCGAAGAATGCGCCTTCTTCTTTGAGCTGCGTATTTTCCTGCTGCAACGAAACAATCTGCTTCGACAAAACATCCTTCGCACCCACCGCCATTTGCGCGCTGTTGGTGAGTTCGATATTGCCTTGTTTCAGTCGCTCGTTGTCGGCACGCAGGGCAATTACCTCGGCGGTCAGACGCGCCTGCTCATCGCGCACTTTTCCGACATTGAAGCCAGCGAAAATGCGGCCCGCATCGAATCCGCCGTAAAACAGACCCGCGAACACGAGCGCCGCGACACCGATGATCGTACCTTTGACTTTCCACGACCAATGGGTGCGCACCGAGAGCTTTGGCGCGGAAATGCCAAAGCGTCGGCGCAGGCCGGAGATGATGCGATCAGAGCGGAGCAGAGCCATTGAAGCGTGTGGCCTGTCGTTCGCTTACGGAGACAGCGGCATCGTTAGCAAGCCCGCTGTTTCCGGCAGGCCGAACATCAAATTCATGCACTGGACCGCAGCACCCGCCGAGCCTTTGACCAGATTGTCCTGCACCACCAGCACGACGACGGTGTCGCCACCGTGCGGGCGATGCAACGCGATGCGCAACATGTTGCTGCCGCGCGTCGAGCGGGTGTCGGGCGTACTGCCGAACGGCATGACGTCGATGAATGCTTCGCCTCTATACGCATCAACAAACAGCGCTTGCAGCTCGTCGTGGGTCATCGACAGGCCCTTGCCTGTGAGCGTTGCGTACAGTGTGGAGTGCATGCCGCGGATCATCGGTGTCAGATGCGGCGTGAAGATGAGACGCACCTTATCGGTCGTCATTTCCTGCAAGCGCGCTTGCGTTTCCGGATGATGGCGATGGCCGGAAACACCGTACGCCTTGAAGTTGTCGCCCGCTTCGGTGAACAGGTAGTCCACCTCCGCTTTTTTGCCCGCACCAGACACGCCAGACGCACAATCGGCGATCAGATGGCCAGCGTCAACGATACCGGCTTTGAGCAGCGGGTAATAACCCAATTGCATCGTCGTCGGATAGCAACCGGGATTGCCGACGATTGGTGCCGATTTGATCGCGTCGCGATTTAACTCAACCAGACCATAGGCCGCTTTTGCTGCGAGATCGGGACAGGTGTGCGGCAGCTTGTACCACTGCTCAAACACCGCTAAATCCTTGAAACGGAAGTCAGCCGCAAGGTCAATAATTTTTACGCCAGCAGCCACGAGCTTCGGCGCATCGGCCATCGCCACGCCATGCGGCGTCGCGTAAAAAACGACGTCGCATTGCGTCAGATCAGCCGTCGCCGTGTCGCTGAACGCGAGATCGCAGCGACCCCGCAAAGTAGGGAACATCGCATCAAGTCGCGTGTCCGCTTCCTTGCGCGAAGTGATCATCGTGACCTTCGCGTTCGGGTGAAGCGTGAGCATGCGCAGCAATTCGACGCCGGTGTATCCGGTGCCGCCTACGATGCCGACTTTGATCATGTTTTCTGCGCTCAAAGCATTGTTCCTCGGTTAGTTCTTGTCTCAGGATAGCAACAAGATGGGACACTTATAAAGCACAAAGGCCGCGAGGGTCGCTCGCAGCCTTTGCCTCGAAACGCGGTACTGAAACTCGCGCTAGCGCCTAGTGACGCTCGTAATTAACGCTTCGAGAACTGCTTACGGCGGCGCGCCTTGCGCAGACCGACTTTTTTACGTTCTACTTCGCGGGCATCGCGGGTCACGAGGCCAGCCTTTTTGAGGTCGGGTTTGTACGCTGCATCGTATTCGATCAGCGCACGTGTGATGCCGTGACGAACCGCGCCAGCTTGACCGGACTCACCACCGCCAGCAACGCTGACCATGATGTCAAAGCTTTCGAGATTGTTCGTAATCTGCAGCGGCTGACGCACAATCATGCGGCCGGTTTCGCGTGCAAAAAACTGATCAACGGGCTTGCCGTTAACCATGATCGCGCCCTTGCCGGCCTTCATGAACACACGAGCTACCGCACTTTTGCGACGACCCGTACCGTAATTAAAAATACCAATCATTTTGGATAGTTCCTGGGTGCGGGTTATTTCGTGAGAATCAGGGTTTTCGGTTGTTGCGCTGCGTGAGGATGTGCATCCCCGGTGTAGCACTTCAACTTTTTAAGCATGGCGTAGCCCAGCGGGCCTTTTGGCAGCATGCCTTTGACGGCGTGCTTGAGCACACGGTCAGGATATTTGTCTTGCAGTTTCTCGAAATTGGTTTCCGAGATGCCGCCGGGGTAGCCAGAGTGACGGAAGTACGTCTTCTGGAAGGCTTTTTTGCCGGTCACGCGGAGTTTTTCCACGTTGGTCACGATGACGAAATCGCCCGTGTCCATGTGGGGCGTGAAGATCGCCTTGTGTTTGCCGCGAAGGCGGGACGCGATTTGTGACGCGAGGCGACCCAGAATCTGGTCGGTGCCGTCTACCAGGATCCAGTCCTGTGTAATGTCAGACGGCTTTGCTGAAAAGGTTTTCATTGCTTGATACGCTCTAGACTCGTTTTAGTGTTTTGCAAAGGGCGGTGAGGCAGGCTTTTCAGGGCAAAGCTCTGTCGTCCAGTGCGTTATGAGTTTTCTCTCCCAAGACATTACAAATAACTGTAAAAATCTCAGGTGAGCCGGCGAGTATAGCCGCGAAAGGCCATTTTACGAAGGAATTGGGACAGAAAGCACAAAAGAAAACGGCAAGCCCGAGGGCCTGCCGTTAAAGATGTCCGTCCAAAGGAGGAGGAAGGGGGACATCAATCACCTGCTAAGGAGGAGGAAGCAGGCGATGGATGAATTTAAGCATGCTGCACTGCACAAGTCAATGCGAATTGGTGCGCTGCGGCAATAATTCTCTAGAGATACAACTCTAGGGTTGGAAGAACAAAGGATTACTGTCATGAAATCAACAATCAAGTGGGTCGATAACGTTCAATTCGTGGCCGAAACAGGCTCTGGTCATGCTGTCGTGATCGACGGTGCGCCCGAGTACGGTGGCAGAAACACTGGCGTTCGACCAATGGAGTTGGTGCTCGCTGGCGCTGCGAGCTGCACTGCGTTTGACGTGGTACTCATGCTCAAGAAGTCGCGGCAGAATTTCACGAGTTTGCACGTCGATGCAGACGCTGTTCGCGCCGAAACCGACCCCAAAGTATTCACTGCGATCAAATTGACCTTTAGATTGTCAGGAGAAGGGCTTGATCCGGCGGCTGTCGAGCGCGCAGTCAAGCTGTCAAAGGAAAAATATTGCTCTGCAACAGCGATGCTCGGAAAGACGGCCGAAATCACGACAGAAATCGTGATTTCGGAGGACTAATTTCCAAACCGTTATGGCTAGCTGCGCCACCATAGTTATGCGAAGTCACGCCACCACACCATCACGCAACAACTGGTCAACCCGCTCTGCGCTGATGCCGATCCCGGCAAGCAATTCCTTCGTATGGTCGCCGAGCTTGGGCGGATCTAGCCGCACTTGCAAACGCTCGCCATCCATCGTGAACGGGAGCAGCGTGGTCTTCACGCGCTCGCCCGCGCGCGGCCCATCGGGCAGCCGCACGTCCGCGAGGCCGCCAGTAGCAATCAGATGCGGGTCTTCGAATAAATCTTCCGGCTTGCTGATCGGAGCGAATGGCAGGCCGAAGCGCTCAAACAAATCGGCCAGTTCTTGCGCCGAACGAAGCGCGAGACGCGATTGCAACGTGGCGAGTAACGACGGGCGCATTTCGACCCGTTGATTGTTCGTTGCCAGCGTCGGGTCGTTCTTCAAATCATCAAAACCCAGCGCATCACAGAACATGACCCACTGCGCGTCGCTCACCGCCGCCAGAAAAATCTGCTCGCCGTCCTTCACCGCGAATACGTCGTAAATCGCCCAGGGGCTCACGCGCGCGGGCATCGGTGAGGGCGCGAGGCCGGTCATTGCAAATTGAATCATGTGTTGCCCGACGAGAAACACGTTATTCTCGAACAGCGCCGAGGTAATCTCCTGTCCCCTGCCGGTGATGCCGCGCTGCACCAGCGCACCCAATGCACCAATCGCGCCGAACATGCCGCCCATGATGTCATTGACGCTGGTGCCCGCGCGCAACGGATCGCCGGGGCGGCCGGTCATGTAAGCGAGGCCGCCCATCATCTGCACGACCTCGTCAAGCGCGGTACGGTGATCGTAAGGGCCAGGCAAAAAACCTTTGCAGGTGACGTAGATCAGGCGCTCGTCGACCCTGGAGAGTGCCGCGTAGTCGAGGCCGTACTTGGTCATGGTGCCGGGTTTGAAATTTTCGGCCACCACGTCGGCGGTCGCCGCAAGTTCACGCGCTAGTGCTGCGCCTGCTGGGTTATGCAGGTCAATACCTATGCTTTTTTTATTGCGATTGAACATCGGGAAGAAACCCTGACCCGCGCCAAGCAGGCGACGCGTACGATCACCGTCAATCGGTTCGATTTTGATG
>JBBRVM010000190.1:0-7200 GCA_038246865.1 Burkholderiales bacterium | reverse complement strand
GGTCCACTGCCCGTTGCCCACTTCGTCACCTAACGACACATAAAGATCACGCGCCAGGCTTCGATCAATCGCGGCCTCGGTCATCGGCGTGGCGCGTTGCGATACATAGGAGCGCCGCTCGGGGAGCATCGTCTTGAGAACCACACCGTCCTTGATCAATTCGAAGCTGCCGCGCTTGGCGCTGTAGTTCGGCCCGTTCACATCCGTCACGCCGAGAAATTTGACTTCAACGCCCGCGATGGGTTTTGTCGCACCGACGGCCAGCGCAACGTCATACTCCTGCTCAAACGCCTTCACTGCTGTCACACCCAAAATGAACGCGACCACGCCCAAATGCGCGACTTGCATCCCGTGGTACGCGATGGGAATCTGTTTCCACTTTGATGCCGTGCTGGCCATGCCGGAAGCGTGACGCAAGCGGTCACGATAGCCGTTCACGATGCCACACGCGAGCCACGCGGAGAACGCAAAACCCACACACGCCAAAGGTGAGAAGCGCGGAGCCAACGTCGCGCAAAGTACAAACGCAAGCACGGCGACAACGGCGGGCACCAGCATTCGTCGCAACACCAGATTGCCTTCATCATCCTTCCATCTTGCCAACGGCCCGACACCCATCAGAAAGATCAGCGGCAGCATGAGTGGAACAAACACAATCTCAAAATACGGCGGCCCAACGCTCACCTTGCCCATGCCAAACGCGTCGGCGAACAACGGATACAGCGTGCCGAGCAACACCGCACCCGCAGCCACCACCAGCAGCAAATTATTGCCTAACAAAAACGATTCGCGCGAGAGCAAACCGAAGCGTCCGCCATCGTTGACTTTCGGCGCGCGGAACGCATAAAGCGTCAACGAACCGCCAATGATCGCGACCAGAAACGCGAGAATGAACACGCCCCGTTTCGGGTCGGTCGCGAACGCGTGCACGCTGGTCAACACGCCGGAACGCACGAGAAAAGTCCCAAGCAAGGACAGTGAAAATGCCGATATTGCGAGCAACACCGTCCACGCCTTGAACGCGCCACGTTTCTCGGTGACCGCGAGCGAATGAATCAGCGCCGTGCCAACAAGCCATGGCAGGAATGACGCGTTCTCTACCGGATCCCAGAACCACCAGCCGCCCCAGCCCAATTCGTAGTACGCCCAGAAGCTGCCCAGCGCGATGCCTAACGTGAGAAAAATCCACGCCGCGATCGTCCACGGGCGGCTCCAGCGCGCCCAGGTCGAATCCAGCCGTCCGCCCCACAATGCTGCGATGGCAAACGCGAACACCACCGCCATACCGACATAGCCCATGTACAAGAGCGGCGGATGAAAGATCATGCCGGGGTCTTGCAGCAAAGGGTTCAGGTCACGGCCCTCGGGCGCGGCCGGAATCAGTCGCTCGAACGGGTTGGAGGTGAGCAGCGTGAACGCAATGAAAACAGCGGTGATCGCTGCCAGCACAACGAGCACTCGAGTGATCAAAACATCCGGCAATTGCTTCGAAAAAATGGCGACAGCTGCGCTCCAGCCTGCCAGCATCAGCACCCACAACAGCATCGAGCCCTCGTGCGACCCCCACGTTGCGGAGATGCGATATTGCATCGGTAAAAGTGAGTTCGAATTGGTGGCGACGTTTACGACACTGAAGTCACCCTGCATGAAGGAAATCATCAGACAGATGAACGCCAACAGCACCAGCCCGAAGAGGGCGAGAGTTGCGTTTCTCGAGAAGTCCGCCATCGCCACACCGCGTCGCAAATTGGCCGCGCCCGCCACGCCAGCGCTAGCCAGTGACACAAAGAACGCAAGTACGAGAGCAAAGTGACCGAGTTCTGGAATCATGGGTAACCCAATAAAGCGTCTACTGCAATTTCGCAATTTTAGGCTGTGATCGCTTCGGTCTTTGCAGGAGCGGCGAAAGCCGCGAACGGCGGCCGTCAGGTAAACCCTGTTCGCGGCTCTCGCCGATCCCGCAAGAACCGCTGCGCCCGATACACTCAAGTCATGAACGACAGCGGCACCCTTCTGGCCTTGCAAACCCGCTACGGTCAGCGCCATCGCTGGTATTTGTTGCTGGCGGTGATGGTGGGCACGATGGCCTCCATCATGTCGTCGACCATCGTCAACGTGGCGATCCCGGACATGAGTCACCACTTCGCTCTCGGCCAGGAACGCGCGCAATGGGTGAGTTCGGGCTTCATGGTGGCGATGACGGTGTCAATGCTGACCACACCGTGGCTGCTGGTACGTTACGGCTACCGGACGACCTATCTCGGCTGCATGTGGATGCTGATGATTGGGGGCGTCGCGGGCGGTCTGTCGAATCAATACGAATTAGTCCTTGCTGCGCGCGTGATGGAGGGGCTCGCGGCAGGGGTCGTGCAGCCGATTCCGGCGATCATTATTTTGCGCGCGTTTGACCAGACCGAGCAGGGCCGGGCGAGCGGATTTTTTGGCATGGGCGTGGTACTGGCACCGGCGATCGGTCCGAGCATCGGCGGTGTGCTGGTTGATCTATGGGGCTGGCGATCCATCTTTTTTATGGTGGTGCCGTTTTGTCTGGTGTCGATGTGGATGGCGTACAAATTCGTGCCCACAACATCGCCGGGCGGTGTCGCCGCTAATCGCGATGGCGCGCCGATTGACTGGCGCGGGCTGCTGCTGGCGAGCCTAGGTACTTTGTGTTTGCTCAACGGACTGGTTGAGCTGCATGGCGGCGCGGTGGTCGCTGCGACGACTTTGCTGTTGACCGCGTTCGGCGCGCTCGTTGCTTTTGTGCTTTGGGAGCGGCGTGTGGCGCGGCAACTGTTGCAGAAGCTCGCTGAGGGCGCGACGCGCATCACCGCGCCGCTTATGAGCTTTGATCTGTTTCGCTATCGCCAGTTTGCGATGGGCAGCATCGTGGCGTTCATTTACGGCACCGCGCTGTTCGGATCGACTTATCTGCTTCCGGTGTTCATGCAGCGTGGCCTGGGCTTGTCACCGTCGTATGTCGGTACGATTTTGCTGCCCGCCGGGTTGGTGCTGGCGGTGACCATTGCGATGGTTGGGCGGCTTGCTGACAAGCAGCCTACGCATCGGTTGGTCAGCATCGGGCTTGTCCTCTTGGCGTCGTCGTTTGCGCTCATGGTGGCGGTTAACCTCGGCACGGCGCTGGTTTGGCTCGTGGTGTGGGCGATCGTAGGTCGCATCGGGCTTGGCTTCATCCTGCCGTCGCTGAACATTGGATCGATGCGTGGCGTGGACAGCGCGCTGATTCCGCAAGGCTCGAGCGTAATCAATTTTGTGCGTATGCTGGGCGGGGCGACAGGCGTGAGCCTGTGCGGCATCATGCTCGAATGGCGACTCGCGGCGCATGGCGATTCCCTCACGATGGCCGCGACTAGCGCTGCACGCCTCGATGCGTTCGATGAAGTGTTCGTGATGCTGGCGGTCGTGTGCTCGGCGGCGATTGTGGCGGCCTGGCAGTTGCGGGTGCCGCCCGCCGTGACGGAAGTCGCCCGGTAATTATCGATCCAGCGCGCGAATCACCGCATCGGCACACGCCTGCGGCCCTTCCATCGGAATCAAATGTCCATGTGGCATGCGCTGAAATCGTTGCGCGAACAGAAGCTCATTTGAAGCCCTGCCCGCCATCCGTAACTCGTCCGAATGCTCGCCCGCGATGAAGCTCACGCGCACGTTCCGCTTGCGTAATTTGCGTACGGCGGCGAGTGCCTTCCGATGGACGACATTGGCGTAAATGTCGCGCTCGGTGTTGCGTGGGATGCGCAATTTAACGCCGCCACCGTCCACATCAACGAGCGCGTGCTCAATGAAATCGTGAAGCACGCCCGGTGCCCAGCGTTGGACAAACGGCTTGCCTGCGAAGAATTCCTGCGCTGCTGCGCGCGACGACCAAGTGTCGCGGCGGCGTGCGGCAACCGGCGCGGGCCCGCCTTTGTACGCGAGCCCAGTCATCTGCGCGAAACTCAATACCGCCGATTGCCATCCGGTAGGAATTGGCGACTCAATTAGTACTACCTGACTGATGCCCTCCGGGTGCCTCGCGGCTGCCTGCAGCGCAAGATAGCCGCCCATCGAATGACCCACCAGAACGCGTTGTTGACGTGGAATCTCGGCTGATGTTCGGATCGATGCAATGGCGTGATCCAGCATCAACAGCCAACGCTGACTGGCGGCGGAATCCGGCGCGGTTTCGAGAATGGTGGGTGCGTCTACGGTCGCGTGCACCGTGAGCGCAGCGAGAAACTGCCGATACACGCCAGTCGGGTAGCCGTTGGCGTGGAGGAAGGTAATGTGAAGCGGGTGGCGCATGTAGTTCTAGCTGGGGGCGAAAAATGAAAAAACCCGCCAAAGTTGCCCGTGGCGGGTTCTTGTTCGTAACACCGGAAAAGATTAATCCTTTTCGGCGATGATCACGACTTTGATTTCGCTTGTTACATCGGTGTGCAACTGAAGCTTGACCGTTGACTCGCCAATGGCTTTGATCGGGCCTGTGGGCATTTGCACCATCGCCTTGGTGATCTCGTAGCCCTGAGCCCGCAGCGCCTCGGCGATGTCAATGTTCGATACCGAACCGAACAAACGACCGTCAACACCGGCTTTTTGAGCCATTTTGAGTTCGACGCCATTGAGTTTTTCGCCGAGTGCAACCTGCACGGCGAGTTTGTCATTGGCCGCTTTTTCCAGCTCGGCACGACGACCGGCAAGGTCGTTGATGTTCTTCTCGGTCGCTCGCTTGGCTTTGCCTTGCGGGATCAAAAAGTTGCGTGCGTAGCCGTCTTTAACTTTAACGATGTCGCCGAGGACGCCAACGTTAACGACTTTTTCCAGAAGGATGATTTGCATTTTTAAGATTTCCTTCCTGAAGACTATTCGTGCTGATCGCAGTACATCACGAGCGCCAGAAAGCGCGCGCGATTGATAGCGACGGTGAGTTGGCGCTGGTACTTGGCTTTGGTGCCAGTAACGCGGCCCGGCATGATCTTGCCGTTCTCTTGAATGAAGTCTTTTAGCGTGTCGATGTCTTTGTAATCAATCTCTTTAACGCCTGCTGCGGTAAAGCGGCAGAATTTTTTGCGTTTGAAGAGGCTGGGTTGACGATCACGCTTCGGGCGTGCGCCGAATTTGGGTTTGCCGAATGCCATATTTGTGCTCCCTTATTCTGACTACGCGGCCACAGGCGCGTCAGCACCTTCGGACATGTTGAGGTTCTTGGCTTTTTCGCCCGTCATCATTGGCGACGGAGCGACTTCTGCGCCGTCTTTCTTGACGGTCAGGTGACGCAGCACGGCATCGTTGAATTTGAATGCAGTTTCTAGCTCAACCAGCGTATCGCGGTCGATTTCGATGTTCATGCAAACGTAGTGGGCTTTGTAGATTTTGTTGATTGGATAAGCCAGTTGACGGCGGCCCCAATCTTCAAGCCGATGAATCTTGCCGCCTTTGCCAGTGACGAGGGAGCGATAACGCTCAACCATCGTAGGCACTTGCTCGCTTTGGTCCGGATGGACGATAAAAACGATCTCGTAATGACGCATGTCATTTTCCTTTTGTTGATCTATGGACAGTGGATGGTTCGCGAAGATTTACCTTCACAAACCGCTCAAACTGACCCCCGACGTTTGTTGTTTGCGTTTCGTTGTCAGCCCGAAGCGCTCTTTAAACGCGATCATCGGAAAAGGCGCGAAACGTATATGTCGTGGAGCAGAGCCAGAAATTATAGCCCGACAAGCGCATTTATGTATCCATGGAGGCCGTTGAACACCAATGTCTGGCGAGGTTCCCACAAGAAAACTGGGCGAGGATAAAAGGCAAAGTAGATCCCGTGGATTCGATGGACGCCGCTTGATCGATGTCAACGCCGCCCTGCTGGATGCAGGGAGAATAGGATTTTTCCTGCTTTTGAGTTGCCAATGTTCGCCCCGACTGAGCTCTACAACGATGGTAAACACATTTGCATATCCTTCTCTGATCTCGTCACCGATGGGCCGTCCGAAGCGGTACAGGCCAATCAGTTCCTGATTGTTGATGATGGTCACGCCGCGCTGGTTGATCCGGGTGGCAACATGACCTATCACGCGCTTTACATGACGATGTCACGCTACTTCCCGCCGAAACAGTTGCACTATGTCCTGGCGTCCCACGCAGACCCGGACATCATCGCCTCGCTCGCAAGATGGCTGGGCGGCACCGATTGCCAGCTCGTGATTTCCACTATCTGGTCGCGCTTTGTCCCGCATTTCTGTACCGGTACCAAAACCGAAGGCCGGATCGTTGGTGTCAAGGACGAGGGCGGCTTGTTGCCACTGGGGCGTGGTGCCATCACGCTGCTCCCCGCACACTTCCTTCATTCGGAGGGCAATTTCCAGTTCTATGACCCGGTGAGCAAGATCCTTTTTTCCGGAGACCTCGGGGCATCGCTACTGCCGCCGGCCGTCTGCGGCCAGCCGGTCGCCGACTTCAACCGCCACATCCGGTACATGGAAGGGTTTCATCGCCGCTACATGGTGTCAAACAAGGTTTGCCGCCTCTGGGCGCGCATGGTGCGCCAGCTCGATATCGAGATGATCGTGCCGCAGCACGGGCCTTTCTTTAAGGGCAAGGCCATCTGCAACCAGTTCATCGACTGGATCGAAGATTTGAACTGTGGTGTCGATCTTATGACCGAGGCAAACTACATGGTGCCGCAGGTGCGCATTTAGAGGGGTAGAAGGGGTGACTTGATCGGTCGCGAGCGCTGCGAACCGAGTCGCCATCCCAGATGACCCTCGCGCATCGAGACCATCAACGCTGCCGAAGCGATGCACCCCCGATTCAGGCGTTTTGCCTTCATCACGCTACGACGCCAATCGCCCGGTTTACAAGCAGCTTTTCGCTGTAGCCGATATTGCACCAGGGCTAATCATTAGAAACAAACAAAGTCGACAAATAGCTTTATTTCCACCTCGGCCCCAATCAGAAATATTTTCAGGAAAAAGCTGCCAAAACGGCGTAGGGACGAGAATAAGCCCTTGATAAATCGCGCCGCGCCGTAAAATAGCCACTACTGAACGCGACAAAGCATTCACCAGTTACCGGGCCCGACCTGGTTTCGACGGGAGTTCTGAGGTGCGATTGGGGCATGTCGAGGGGTAGCTCCTCGTAAATCCGCTGCAACGCAATCTAATTGCAAACGATAGCTTCTACGGCGAAAGCCGTCACGCAGCC
>JBBRVM010000189.1:0-7307 GCA_038246865.1 Burkholderiales bacterium | reverse complement strand
GTGAGATTGCAGAACATTGGGGGCTGACGTATCGAGCCGCCGGTGTCTGTGCCGGTCTTTGCAGGAGTCTGACCCGCAGCGACGCTGGCTGCCGATCCACCGGATGAGCCGCCGGGGACGCGCGACGTGTCCCACGGGTTCTTCACCGTGCCAAAGTATGAGGTTTCGTTTGATGAGCCCATCGCGAACTCGTCCATGTTTAACTTGCCGAGCGTGACCATGCCCGCCGCGGACATGTTTCTGACGACGGTTGAACTGTACGGCGCGACGAAGTTCTCCAGCATCCTTGAGCCACAGGTCGTGCGCCAGCCGTCGATCAGGTAAATGTCCTTGTGCGCGATGGGGACGCCGAGCAAAGGCGCAGCAACGCCTGCGGCGCGATTGTCATCGGCAACTTTGGCCTCGGTCAGCGTTTTTTCACGATCCAGTGTGACATACGCATTGAGGATCGGCTGCAACGCGTCGGCGCGATCAAGATAGTGCGTCGCCAGCTCAACGGCGCTGACTTTTTTGTCGTCCAGCGCTTTGACCGTTTCAGCGACGGTGGAGAAGGTGTTCCAGCTCATTCGATCACCTTCGGCACGAGAAAATAGCCCTCAGCTGTCTGGGGTGCGTTTTTCTGATATTTCTCGCGATGATTGGTCTCAGTCACGGCGTCGTCACGCAAACGCAGCACCATATCGAGTCCGTGCGACATCGGTTCGATGCCTTGCGTATTGACCGCCTGCATCTCGTCAATGAGCTTGAAAATGCCTTCCAGCTTGGCTTGCACATCGAGGACGTCGGCGGGAGTAACGCGGATACGGGCAAGATGCGCGATCCGCTCGATATCTTGGGAGGAGAGGCTCATGAATCAGGGGAAGTCAGGGAAGAGGGCCGCGCCGAACGCTTCGTTGAGGCTGGCTGCGGACACTACGAAGGTATTTGTTTAGGGGTGGTAGGGTAACATAACGGGTTATTTAGAGCTCGCTTCGCTCCTCTCGCAGAACGCTGAAGAAGGGCTTGCAGTCGATGTTTCCGGGGGATGGTAGGTAGGGTCTGACGTGCATGTTGCATCTTGGGCCCGCACGGCATTGTCCGATGCGGTCACGGGAGGCCGCGAGAATTTATGTTCAAGTTTCTGACAGGTTATTTTTCCACCGACATCGCGATTGATCTCGGTACCGCTAATACGCTTATCTATGTGCGCGGCAAGGGCATTGTTCTTGACGAGCCCTCGGTTGTGGCAATCCGCCAGGAAGGCGGGCCCAACGGCAAACGCGTCATCCAGGACGTGGGCTTATCCGCCAAGCAGATGCTCGGCCGTACGCCAGGCAATATCACGGCGATTCGCCCGATGAAAGACGGCGTGATTGCTGACTTCAACGTCACCGAGCAGATGCTGAAACAGTTCATCCGCAAAGTGCTCGACAACAAGATGTTCAGCCCGAGTCCGCGCATCATCATCTGTGTGCCTTGTGGCTCAACGCAGGTCGAGCGCCGCGCGATTCGTGAATCAGCGCTTGGCGCGGGCGCGTCGAAAGTGTTTTTGATTGAAGAGCCGATGGCTGCAGCGATTGGCGCTGATTTGCCGATTTCGGATGCGACTGGCTCGATGGTTGTTGACATCGGCGGTGGCACCACTGAAGTCGGCGTGATTTCGCTGGGTGGGATGGTTTACGCCGGTTCTGTGCGTGTTGGCGGCGACAAGTTTGATGAAGCCATCATCAATTACATCCGTCGTAACTACGGCATGCTGATCGGCGAAACCACCGCCGAAATGATCAAGAAGAAGATCGGCTCAGCTTTCCCCGGCAGCGAAGTGCTCGACATGGAAATCAAGGGCCGTAATCTGGCCGAAGGTATTCCGCGTGCGTTCACCGTTTCTTCGAACGAGATTCTCGAAGCGCTCACTGATCCTTTAAATGCCATCGTCAGCGCGGTAAAACAGGCGCTGGAGCGGACACCTCCGGAGCTGGGCTCTGACATCGCGGAAAAGGGCATGGTACTCACGGGTGGAGGCGCACTGTTGCGCGACATTGACCGCCTGCTGATGGAAGAAACGGGGCTCCCCGTTGTCGTAGCCGAAGACCCGCTTACCTGCGTGGTGCGTGGCTGCGGAAAGGCGCTCGAAAATATTGATCGCCTGTCTTCGATCTTCACGACTGACTAGGAAAGCCCGTCAAGTGACTTACAGCCGCCCACGCCTTCATACGATGAGCGTCGGCGGCGGAGTCGCGACTCCACGTGAGGCCGTCTCTAAAAATCGCGTTTTGGGGATGCAGCGTGAGGCGCGGGGCGCGCAGCGACCGCAATGTACGCCCTGGTACACGAGGATTGCGAGCACCCCGCAACGAAGCGATGCGCCCCACAACCCGATTTTTAGAGACGCCCGTTAAAGTTGTATGCACGGTAGAGTCACATCGCTGCCCTCAGAGCCGCCCCGCTTTTTCAATCGTGGTCCGAGTCCGATTGCGCGGCTGACCTTCTTTGGCGTGATTTCGATCGCCATCATGTTCATTGATGCGCGTTTTCGCACACTTGAAACGGTACGTATGGCGATTGCCACCGTCGTTTATCCGGCACAGCAAGCGGCATTGCTGCCCGCGCAACTGGCAACACGCATCGGTCAATTTTTCGATACGCGTGACGACCTTCGGGTTGAGAACACGAAACTGAAAGCGGATCTGCTCGTGGCGTCGCAAGCGCAGCAATCGCAAGTGGCCGCGAAACAGGAGGCAGATCGACTGTCAAAGCTATTGAGTCTTTCGCAAACACTGCCTGGCAAGGCGCAGGCAGCGAGAGTGGTTTACCTGGGGCGCGATCCTTTTTCACAAAAAGCGTTCGTGGATCGCGGGACGTCGCAAAACTTTGAGCCGGGCTCCGCCGTGGTTGATGAACTGGGTTTGCTTGGACAACTAACGCGCGTGCATCCGCTGTTTGCCGAAGTCACGCTGCTCACCGAAAAAGACTTCGCGGTGCCGGTAAAAATCGAACGAACTTCTATGCGTGCACTGCTCTACGGCCGCGGGCCGGGCAAGTTGCCGGAACTGCGTTTTGTCGCGAGTAACGCGGACGTTAAAGAGGGTGACCTTTTGCTCACCTCAAGCATAGATGGTTTGTATCCCAGCAATATCCGCGTCGCCCGTATCACCGGCGTTCAGCGCGATGCAGAAAGCGCTTTCGCACGAATCGAGTGCATGCCGACAGCCGCAGTCGCTGGTGCCGATGCGGTGTTGGTACTCGACAAGCCACCCGCTCCTGCGCCGCGGCCTGCACTTGAAGCGGCTATCGAATCATCAGCAAAGAAACGTCGATGAGCCTCTTCCATCTACCCGATTCGCCGCTGTTCAAAATCGCGAGCCCGGAAGACATCCTGTTATCGCCGAAGCCATGGTTTGTGGCGATTACGATGGCTCTGGCATTCACGACCAATTTATTGCCGCTGTCGGGTTTTGCTCTGGCCTTGCGGCCGGATTTTTTCGCACTGGTGCTGCTCTACTGGGCCATTCACCAGCCGCGCTGGATTGGCATTGGGCTCGCCTGGGCCTGCGGTCTCTTGACCGATGTGGTGGAGGCCAATCTGTTCGGTCAACACGCGCTGGCTTACGCGATTCTTGGCTTCGCGGCAGGTTATTTTCACCGCCGTGTGCTGCGCTTTCCGGTGTGGCAACAGGCCTTGCATGTGCTCGGTCTATTGCTCATTGCGCAGCTTGTCGTACTGACACTGCGACTGATGAGCGGAGCTTCGCCGCCCAGCGCCGCGATTGTCCTCGGAAGCGTGAGCAGTGCGCTGCTATGGCCCGTGCTGTCGGCGCTATTGCAGTGGCCGCAACGCGTTCGCTCGCTGCTGGATTAGGGCCGCAAACCGCAAATGTCAGCCGAACTCAGAAACTACGATCAGGAGCTGTTCTGGTTCCAGCGGCGGCTTTCATTGGCAGCTGTGGTTGTCGTCATCGGTTTTCTGATACTGCTCGGTCGCTTTGTTTATCTGCAAGTCATCCAGCACAAGCATTTTGCGACACTGGCCGAGGCCAATCGGATCGACACTCAGCCCGAGGCCCCGAACCGCGGCATCATCACAGATCGCAACGGCGTGGTCCTGGCGTCGAATTACTCGGCGTACACGCTTGAGATGAATCCGCAGAAGATTGCCGATCTCGATGCGGCCATCGACGAGGTGAGCAAAATAGTCGAAATTTCCGCGCGTGATCGTCGCCGCTTCAAGCGTCTGTATGACGAATTCCGGACAAACGACAGCCTACCGCTCAAGTCGCGCCTGACCGACGAGGAAGTAGCGCGTGTAGCGGCGAATCGCTATCGTCTGCCGGGTGTGGAAATCAAGGCACGACTGTTTCGGCAGTATCCGTTTGGCGAGCTCGCCTCACACGTTGTCGGCTACATCGGTCGCATTAGTCAGGGTGAAAAAGAGCGCATTGAGCAGCAGGGACTGACGGCCAGCTACAAGGGCTCGGACTACATCGGCAAGCGCGGCATTGAACTCTCATACGAAAAGGAGCTGCACGGCTCCGCGGGCTCCACCGAAGTTGAGGTTGACGCTAATCGTCGGGTCGTCCGCGTGCTGTCCAGAAAGCCGTCCGTGGTCGGCAATAACCTTCAGCTTTCACTCGACATTCGCCTGCAGAAAATTGCGGAGGACGCGTTCGGTAGCAAGCGCGGCGCGCTGATTGCGATTGAGCCCGGATCGGGTGACGTGCTCGCCTTCGTCAGTAAGCCGGGGTATGACCCGAATCTGTTTGTTGATGGTATCGACACCGAGAGTTGGGATGCGCTGCGTGATTCGCCCGACAAGCCGATGTTGAATCGACCGTTGCAGGGCGGTTATCCGCCGGGCTCAATCTACAAGCCGTTCATGGCGTTGATGGCACAGGAACTAGGCGTTAGAACAGCATCGCAGACAATCAACGATCCCGGATTCTTCCGTCTCGGCGCTGGGCACTGGCGCGATGACAAGGACGGTGGGCACGGTATCGTAGACATGGTGAAGTCCATTGCGATTTCCTGTGACACCTATTACTACCAACTCGCCTCGGAGCTGGACATTGATGACTGGGCGGGCTTTATGAAGCAGTTTGGTTTTGGGCAAAAAACAGGCATCGATATCGATGGTGAATTGCCCGGCATCCTGCCTAATCGGGAGTGGAAAGCAAAGCGCTTTCCAAAAGATCCGAAACTGCATGTGGGCGATCAGGTGTCACTGGGGATTGGTCAGGGTTTCAACACATTCACCCCAATGCAGATGGCTTACGCGACGGCGGTGCTTGCCAATCGCGGCGTCGCCTTCAAACCGCATCTGGTCAAGCGTGTGCAAGACGCGCGCACTGGAGAATCGCGCTTGACGCAGCCGAGCCCCGCCTACACCATACCGCTCAAGCAGGCACACGTTGATGTTGTGCTCAAAGGAATGGAAGGCGTCGTTACCGGCGGCACGGGGCGAACGGCCTTTCTCAATGCGAAATACACAAGTGGCGGGAAGACCGGCACGGCGCAGGTCTTCGGTTTGCGTGGCGGTGAATACAAAGCTTCGCAGATAGCGGAGCGCTTACGGGATCACGCCTGGTACATCGCGCTGGCTCCGATGGACCGCCCTACAATCGCGCTGGTGGCATTTGTTGAAAACGGCGGTTTCGGCGCAGAAGCGGCGGCCCCCATCGCACGCAAAGTGCTCGATGCCTATTTCGATCCGGCCTTACTTGACGCGGCGATCAGGAAATCCGTCTCTCCAGCGGAGGCGTTAGCAAGCGCAAGTCTTCAACGCGAGGTTAAGCGGGCGCGATGATTCAGCACCTCTGGTCGAAACTCACGGATCATCTCGATCCATTTCTTTTTGCGGTGGTGACGGCGATTGCCGCGCTCGGTTTGTTGGTACTCTACAGCGCCGCTAACGAGACCATGGGTCGTGTGATTTCGCAATCGCAGAAAGTCGTAGTGGCGGTCGTTATCATGATCGTGATCGCCAATCTGTCGCCACAATTTATCGCGCGTTTCGCGGTGCCGCTGTACGTGATTGGTATCGCGCTACTCGTGGGCGTTGCGCTGGGCGGGGAGGTGGTCAAAGGGGCTCGTCGCTGGTTAAAAATTCCTGGTATCGGAAATATTCAACCCTCGGAGATCATGAAGATCGCGTTGCCGCTCATACTGGCGTGGTACTTCGAGCGTCACGAAGGCAGCATGAACTGGCGCAACTTTGTCGTCGCCGCCATTTTGGTGGTGATTCCATTCGGCCTGGTCGTCCGTCAGCCCGATCTCGGCACGGCCCTTCTGATTGGTGCCTCCGGCTTTTATGTGCTGTTTTTAGCAGGGCTTGACTGGCGCATCATCGTCAGCGGCGCAATACTCAGCGCAATCGCGTTTGCTGCCGCCTGGGAATTCAACTGGCTGCACGACTATCAGAAAGAGCGCATCCTGACAGTCATCAATCCGCAACTCGACACTCAGGATGCCGGATGGCACACCATTCAGGCGGCGATCGCCATTGGCTCCGGTGGTTTGTTTGGCAAAGGCTGGTTGAACGGCACTCAGACTCACCTTGAGTTTCTTCCGGAAAAGCACACCGATTTCATCTTTGCGGTGTACGGCGAAGAGTTTGGGCTGGTCGGCGGAATAGTGCTTGTGGTGCTTTACCTGTTGTTCATCGGGCGATGTTTCGTGATTGCGGCCAACGCGTCGACTTTGTTCGGCCGACTGATCGCGGGTACGATGTCGCTGTTGTTCTTCACCTATGCCTTCGTCAACATCGGCATGGTGACCGGAATGTTGCCGGTCGTGGGCGTGCCGTTGCCGTTCATGAGCTTTGGCGGCACCGCATTGATGACGCTGTTCATCGCAGTTGGCATCATGATGAGCGTACAGTCGCATCGCAAACTGGTGAATTCGTGACGCCTCTTACGCGATGCACGAATCTGCTCATTGTTATCGGCGTTGCCGCGCTGATCAGCGCCTGCGCGAGCAAACCTCCAGCTCCGAACAGCGCAAAGGCTGGCGCGCGTTCCGGTGCGTACTACAAGGACGACGGCCCATCCGCTTCCGTACCCGCTGATATTGATCGCATTCCCGACGCCGTCGCGCGAACCGAGCCGCTGCACCGCTTCGCTAACCGTCCTTACAACGTCTTTGGCGTTGACTATCGGCCGATGACGAGTCTCAGCCCACTGCGCCAACGAGGTATAGCGTCCTGGTACGGGCGCAAATTTCATGGGCAAAAGACGGCGATCGGCGAAACCTACGACATGTTTGCGATGACTGCGGCGCATCCGACTGCGCCATTGCCAAGCTTTGCTCGTGTCACTCACACCAAGTCCGGGCGT
>JBBRVM010000188.1:0-7344 GCA_038246865.1 Burkholderiales bacterium | reverse complement strand
TTTCGATGATGGGGCGCGAATTCTGATGGATTCAGACTGTCCCCTGAGGGAAAACCCGTTTTCTCAGGACGGTTTACGGTGCCATGCTTGGCCTCATGCGGTTGAATTTCCTATCCGTGATTCGTCGTTTCAGCATAAAGCTGAAACGTCGTCGAACGCTATTTCAAGCCCAAAACGTCATGCATATCGAACAATCCGTTCGATTTCCCTTGCAAGAACTTTGCCGCACGGATCGCGCCGATGGCATAAGTGGCCCGGCTGGACGATTTGTGGGTGATTTCTATGCGCTCGCCGACGCCAGCGAAGACCACCGTGTGATCGCCCACGACGTCACCGCCGCGCAGTGCCGCGAAGCCAATAGTGCCGTTTTTGCGCTCACCCGTGTGCCCTTCACGGGCATACACGGCGCGGTCGGCGAGTCGAGTTCCCTGCGCTTCGGCGATGATTTCACCGAGTTTGTGCGCGGTACCGGACGGCGCATCAACCTTCATGCGGTGATGCATTTCGACGATTTCGATGTCGTAGCCCTCGTTCAGCGACCTGGCAGCGAGTTCGAGCAATTTGAAAACCGTGTTCACGCCGACCGAATAGTTCGGGGAAAACACGATGGGGATTTTTTTTGCGGCTTCGGCGATTTTGGCCTTGCCTGCGTCATCGAAACCGGTGGTGCCGATCACCATGCCGACGCCGCCTGCGACACAGGCGTCGAGGTAGGCCAACGTCGCTTCGGGACGTGTGAAATCGATCAGCACAGCGCCGCCTGGGACGCTGTCAGCGTTGCCTGTGACGGCAACATCGGCGTTGCCGCCGAGCGCCGTCGCCCGGCCCCCAATTGCAGGGCTCTGCGGCGCATCGAGGGCGGCGACCAATAGCGTGTCCGCATCGGACGCGCAGGCCTCAAACAGCATGCGCCCCATCTTGCCGGACGCGCCCGCGATAGCAAGCCGGGTGACTGACGTCACAGCGCGCCCCTTTACTTGCGCCACCAGCCCGTCATCGTCGACCACCAGCCTGGGCTGTCGTCCGACCTTTTGTCTTTTTCGAGATTCGCGTAGGCGGGATCACGGTCCACCACGGGCGAGGTCGGCAGACCCGAAACCGTCCAGCTCTTGACCTTTTCGTCGACGAAAACCACAGTCAGTTTGTGTGACGTGATCAGCCTGCCTCGACGCTCCAGCGAATAGGCGAAGTCCCAGCGATCCTTGTGAAAGATACTTTCGGTCGTAGGCGAACCGAGCGCCAGACGCACCTGCTGTCGCGTCTGCCCTTCTTTCAATTTGGCCGCCATGTCCTCGGTGACATAGTTGCCCTGATTGACCTCCATCTTGTAAACGAGACCGCAACCGGAGAGGAGCAGAGCGAGGGCGGAAGCGGCGAGAAAACTGAATAGGCGCATGGTCTGGGGAGCTTGAGCACGAGGCGGTAAGGCGGGTATGATAGCCAAGGCAGGCGATAGTTCGACTCGGAGCCTGCGAGTTGCTACGAGTTAGCGCTATCGAAAGCGATTTGATCCCCCCCTTTTTTTGACGTTTTTCGACCATGGCCCACGCCCAAGACCTTAAAGACGCCGGACTCAAAGCCACGCTGCCGCGCATGAAAGTGCTGGATTTGTTCCAGGGCTCCAAGGTGCGCCACATGACGGCTGAGGACGTTTATCGCCTGTTGATGGATGAAGGTCTGGATGTCGGTCTGGCGACGATTTATCGGGTGCTCACGCAGTTTGAGCAGGCCGGGTTATTGAAACGCCATCATTTTGAGGGTGGCAAGTCGATCTTTGAATTGAACGAAGGTGACAAGCACGACCACATCGTCTGCGTGAACACCGGCAAGGTCGTTGAATTTCACGATGCGCAAATCGAAAAACTCATCGCCAAAATCGTGAAGGATCACGGGTTTGAGCTGGTGGATCATGTCCTGCACATTCGCGCGCTGGCCCCGGTTTCGGAGTCGGAGAAGAAGCGCGTGCCGAGGAAGTTTTCGTAAGCGAGATTTTTTGTAGGAGCGACGCGAGCCGCGAATGGTGGCCACATCTGAACATCGACCGCATCTCCATGCAACGATTCGCGGCTTGCGCCGCTGCTGCAAGGTCAGCTCCTACCGCCGTAAATCGCGCACGCGAAACCCAAAGCAATACAACACGCCAAGGTAGGTAAATCCGCCCAGCGCAAACAGCGCTGTGAGCATGGAAGCGCGCGGGATCTCAGCGGTCGTCACCCACCACAAATCCGCAGGTTTGGCGTAGAAAATCACAGCCGCGGCACAGAGCGTTGCTGCAAAAAGCTGCCACCCATAACGCGACCATCCCGCCTGCGGCTCGTATAGCCCACGCGCGCGCAAGCCGCGATACAACCACCATGCATTGAGCACCGCGCCGAGGCTGATCGACAGCGCAAGCGCAGCGTGTTTTAAGTCCGGTGCGTAGCGCTCGAACACGATATGCACAAACAGCAGATTGAACAACTGGGTGATGATCAGCACCCAGATCGCAATTTTTACCGGTGTTTTTGTGTCCTGCTGCGCGTAGAACGCAGGCGCAAGAATTTTGATCCACACTAGCGCCATGATACCCACGGCGTAGGCGATCACTGCAGGGCCGGTCTGCATCGCGTCGCGTGCAGTAAACGCACCCCGTTGCAGCAAGGTCGCCACCATCGGCGTCGCCAGCACGCCCATCACAGCCATCGCGGGCAAGGTCGCGATCAGCGCGAAGCGCATGCCGTAGTCGAGCAATTCGCCGTACCCGCGCTCGTTTTTTTCGTTACGCAACACGCCGAGTGCAGGCAGGATCACCGTGCCTATCGCCACGCCCAAAAGCGCCGTCGGCAATTCCATCAATCGTCCCGCCTTATTCAGCCAGCTCACCGAACCATCGCCGAAAAAAGACGCGTAATTGCTGTTGATTACCTGGCTCGCCTGTGCCACCGACACGCCCAGAATCGCCGGGCCCATCGTTTTCAGCATGCGTAAAACGCCTTCATCGCGAAAGTGAAAATCAAGGCGCGGGAACATGCCGAGCTTGTAGAGTGGCCACAGTTGCAACGCCAGTTGCGCTACGCCGCCTGCGAGGACGCCCCAAGCCAGCGCATGAATCGGCTGCTTGAAGTGCGGTGCGGCCCACAACGCGGCAGCAATCATGCAGGCGTTCAAAAGCACCGGCGTAAACGCGGGAATCGCGAATTTCTTCCAGATATTCATCACGCCACCGGCCAGCGCCGTCAGCGAAATGAAGAGCAGATACGGAAACATGATCTGAAGAAGCTCAGTCGCGAGCAGCGTTTTTCCCGGTGTTTTGTCGAATCCGGAGGCAAACAGCGGGATCAGCCATGGCGCAGCAAGAATGCCCAGCGCGGTGACAACCAGCAGCGCCAGAAGCTGCAACGTCGCGACACGGTTGATCAGTTGGTGAGTGGCCGCTTCGCCGCGTTGGCCTCTGTACTCGGCAATCAGCGGTACGAAGGCTTGCGCGAAAGCACCCTCTGCGAAGAGTCGCCGCATCATGTTCGGCAACAGAAACGCAATCTCGAAGGCGTCATTCGCCGCGCCCGCGCCGAAGACTTTGGCCGTGATAATTTCACGCGCCAACCCCGCCACGCGAGACAGCGAAGTCATTGCGGAGACGCCGACAATGGATCTAAACAGGTTCAATTGATGTGAAGCGAGTTGCAGGACCGGGATTTACTCCGTAGAATAGCGGGTTCACCAGATTCGATACATAAAAAGCATTCGCCATGGCAAATTCCGCTCAAGCTAAAAAACGTGCCCGTCAAAACGACAAGCAGCGCGCCCACAACGCCGCGCTTCGCACGCAGCTTCGCACCGCAGTGAAAAAAGTGCAAAAGGCCGTCCTCGCAGGCGACCAGCCCGCAGCACAAAAGCAGATGCAGGAATCACAATCGGTTATCGATCGTATCGCCGACAAGCGCATCGTTCACAAGAACCTCGCTTCGCGCGTCAAGAGCAACCTCGTTCGTGCCGTCAAGGGCATGGGCGAAAAGGTTGCCGCTTAAGTATTTCGCAGTAATCCCGGTGAGTTGAAAAGGCCCTTCGGGGCCTTTTTTTGTTTTTAGAGTCGAAGCGTGCGTTGTCGTCCTGAGCTACAGGGAAGGATCACGTGATGTGCGCAAACCGCTCTACTCTGCAAACGACATTGCGAAATAACCTGATCCTTCGCTGTAGCTCAGGATGACAAGCCAAAAAGGCTTAGTAATCCTCGTTTTTCGTCGCCACGGCGGGCGGTGAGGCTGGCGTATCCCGCGACATGCGCCGCACCGTGTCCGGCAACAACGTCGCCACGGCGTCCGCGTTAAACGTGATCTGCAAATCATTGTCGACGGCGAAGCTTAGAAAAAACTTGAATAGTCGCGGCTCCAGCTCGGCCAATTCACGACGCACGATCACACACCGCAACCCATCTCGCAAAGCGGGCGTTACCAGCGGGCTGTAGCGCAACTGCTCGTCCGCGCCGAACGCTGACATCACGCCGCACAGTCGATCCGACCAGTCGCTCGGGCGAAATTGTTGGCCGCCGAGCGTGATGCCTTTGATGATGAGATCGCTATCTACGAGCACTGAAGGGCAGCTTTAAAGCGGCAACGGTAAGCGCAAAGGATCATGAAATGGCCTAAAGATCAAAGGACGCTTGCCGTGCAAGGCCCTAGCGAAATCAATTTTAACAACGCGGGTAAACTCCTCGTTTTATAAGCGCTGCAAACTAGCAATGCCTATGCCCGCCGATCAGAAGACTGCCCCCCACGCTCGCGCGGCTGCCGCGAAGCCTGTGGCCAATGTGCGTCACTTCCTGCAAATGAGCGACTTCTCTGCCGAAGAGTACGCGTATTTGTTCGAGCGCACCCGCATCATCAAGGATCGCTTCAAGCGCTACGAGCTTTATCACCCGCTGCGGGACAGGACGCTCGCGATGGTGTTCGAGAAGAACTCCACGCGCACGCGCGTGAGCTTCGAAGCGGGCATGAATCAGCTAGGCGGTTCGGCGATTTTTTTGACGAGCGAAGCATCACAGATTTCGCGCGGGGAACCGGTCGAAGATCTGGCACGCGTCGTGAGCCGCATGGTCGACGTCGTGATGATCCGCACCTTTCATCAGAGCGTCGTCGAAAAATTCGCGGAATATTCTCGCGTGCCCGTCATCAACGGTCTCACCGACGATCATCATCCGTGTCAGGTGCTGGCCGACATCTTCACCTTCGTTGAGCAACGCGGTGACATCAAAGGCAAGACCGTCACCTGGGTCGGCGACGCCAACAACATGCTGAATTCGTGGCTACAGGCCGCGAAAGTGCTGGGCTTCACGGTCAATGCGTCGACGCCGCCTGGCTATGAAATTCCGGACACGATGCTCGCCTCGGCTGATGGGCACGTACGCGTGTTCACTGACCCACTGGACGCGGCGCGCGGCTCGCATCTGGTCACGACGGACGTCTGGACCAGCATGGGCTTTGAAGCCGAAACCGAAGCGCGCAAGAAAGCCTTCGCCGACTGGTGTGTGGACGAGGAGATGATGGCGCTCGCCGAAACGTCTGCGCTCTTTATGCACTGCCTGCCCGCGCATCGCGGTGAAGAAGTCACGGCGGGCGTGATTGACGGGCCGCAGAGTGTCGTGTGGGACGAGGCGGAGAATCGCTTGCATGCGCAGAAGGCGTTGCTTGAGTACCTGGTCGTCGGCGAAGTCAAATCGTAGACACCGCGCTATCTATTGTTTCTGTCGACGATGCGTTTGTCATTGTCGACAAGCCGAGTGGCCTGCTCTCCGTCCCCGGTCGCGGGCCGGACAAACAGGACTGCCTGAGTGCGCGAGTGCAAGCTGAGTTTGCCGATTCGCTAGTCGTCCACCGTCTCGATATGGAAACCTCCGGCCTGATGGTGTTTGCGCGTGGCATTGATGCGCAGCGCTCGATCAGTCGTGCGTTCGAACAGCGCGCGGTCAGCAAGCACTACGTTGCGGTCACGTACGGCCTGATGACGGACGACGCGGGCACGATCAATCTGCCATTGATTTGCGATTGGCCCAACCGGCCGCGACAGATAGTTGATCACACGATAGGCAAACCTGCGACGACACATTTCAATGTGCTCACACGCGATGCGCTGACGCAACGCACGCGGGTAGGGCTGACACCGATCACCGGACGCAGCCATCAACTGCGCGTACATCTCGCGTCTTTGGGACACCCAATCGTCGGCGACAGCCTCTATGCCGCAACGCCGCCCGCTGCCGGTGAGCGCCTGTTGCTGCATGCTACCAGGCTCGGATTTCCGCATCCGGGTTCGGGAGTGTTGTGCCAATTTTGTGCTGAGGCACCGTTCTAGCGGCAGATCATTTCGCGCTGAGTTTCTGCGATTCGCAGCGGATTGCCAAACGGGTACTGGACGTACAGTGCCGATACAGCGAAAGAATTGCAATCTCCGCCAATGTGTCAGTCGGCACGCTCTTGTCGGTGGGATGTGCTTACCGGGCGCAGTGAGATCCACTTGACATTGTCATATCTCAGAGAAACAATTGATTACAAATAAGACCGCAGTGTGTAATCCCAAAAGGACTTAAATGAAAATTGCTCTACAACTGAAATTGTTCGCTGCCACAATGGTGTTCTTATCCGGCGCCGCGCTGTCTTTGCCGAACACCCCGAACGCGGTAAACGACGAACACTCGGCAGCCCCCCCCTGTCGAAACCGCTAGAAACCGCCGGTTTCACGATTGACCGCGTGGACGATAGAGGGCGACCTATTGCCATCTGGTCACTCGCAACTGGTGACGTGCATTTGTCATACCGTCTGGACGGTAAACTCGCACGAATCGTTAGTGTCGCGCGTGCGCAAAGTGCTGAGCCAATTTACTCCGACGACAACTCACCGACGGGCAAGCTTCGTATCCAGGAACTTGCAGGTGCGCCGCGCGTTGCTCAAGGGGTGATCCCAACGGCAGAAAGCGATGTACGCAAGTATCTGTCCATGGAAGAGGACGAGGAATTCCAAAGAGCAATGCGAGACGCTTCAGAATACTTAGATTGGCTGATTGGGACTGGCGGGTTCGACTTCGACTTGAATCGAACTCCACCAGAGCGCGAACTGTGCATCGCTGCGTGCGACCAAATGTGCAGCGACGGATCCACTGCTTACGGCACAGTCATTGGTATAGCTACAATTTTTGCTCCGCCACCAAGTAATGTGTTGGCTTTGGCAATCTGGGGCGGATTGATCGGCCTAGATTGGGCGTGCAAGAATAATTGTAGAAATGGGCCAAGGTGTCGCTGATCATGGATCTCTTTATCTCCACCATCTTCTCACAGACATCCCTGTTTCTTGCTTGGGCATTGATTTTGGTCC
>JBBRVM010000187.1:0-7361 GCA_038246865.1 Burkholderiales bacterium | reverse complement strand
TGACGCGTAATGCTTCGCAAGGGCGACGCCAGCGAATTGACTGCGCCATTGAGCGACGCTGCAACCCGGTCATACACGAATTGTGGAACGAAGTCAGAGTCGATCCACGACAACAGGCGCGACGCGATCTTTTGCACGCCGCCGATGATCGCTTCGATCACCACATTGAACATCGACAGATCAACAAATCCCGGTGGGCCGCCGCCCGGTGGTGGCGATACCGGTATCGCGTGACCGCCAGGCGTCGGACCGGGTATTCCGCCGGACGACAATCCCAATGCTGCTGACGTTTTGGCGCCAACGATGCCATCGGCGGGCAAGCCCGAACGCTGCTGAAAAAGTTTTACCGCCTGCGCTGTTTTCGGCCCGAAAACGCCGTCCGCGACCAATCGCGGCGACGGTATGAGCGCCGAGTTGAGCTTCGATTGCAACAGCGAAACGCTTGGGCCTCGACTACCTATTTGCAGTGAACCATAAGATGAGTTTTGCATTGATATGACCTCCGCAAAGGGAATGAAGACCGAGGGATAGACGTGATCGGTCAATTTTTGCGACATCGCAACGCTCACGGGGTCGTCCGCACCGCCACGTAACTCTGTCGAAGGCCGAATGTCCCTGGCACCTCCGGTTGAGGCGTTCGGCGGAACCGCAAGCGTTTTGCCCTACGATGTGGCGGGAGCGGTTCTGCCGCGATTGCCGCGACGATGAGCCATCGCGTTGTGCGCATAAGGTTAGCGACGATTTTACGTAGCAACCTGATGGCTGAAACGACCACTGCATTGGGCCTTGAAGGTTTTTACGTGAAAATCGACTCCTGATTGGCAAGCTGCCTCAGCAAAGTGGCTTTTCAGGAAGGTTGTCATGCTGAGTGAAGCGAACGTTACGCCCCTCCTCAGAGACGGCATCAACCCCGCTTCAAATAGACCTTGACGAAGCTGCTCTTGAGCGCATCTGCTTGTGCCGGTAACTTGTCCAGCGATGCGTTCCTGGCCAGTGCCATCACCTCATCCAGATTCTTGCGGATGGATTGAATTTCTGCATCGTTGGCTTCGGCCTCGACGGCCTTCAACTTCTCGCTGACCTTCGGGTAAAGCGCGGTAACTTTTGCGGCGTCCCTGGCATTGGCGGCGTCCAGCATTAACTCCATGGCGTCATGGAAATCGACCAGTGCCACGGCCAGCATGGAGAACCCGTTGCGCTTGAATACCTCTTGAAATACCGGGCGCACTTTTTCGAGATCCAGATGGGCCTGGCGCAGATCGCCGGTTCGCACCAAAGGTTCGACGTTGGCCATTATCACGGCGACGGATTGCAGGTCAGGCGCGAGCTGCTGGTCGCTTCTGAGCGCATAAGGCCGATAGCTGGTGTATTTTTTCTTGAATACGCCGAACTCCGTGCCCCATTTTTCAAAATTGGCGATGGCCGTCTCACGCTCGTTTTTGCCGGTCAGGAAAAGGGTCTGTTTATAGAAGTGGTTCATGGCATTGAACTCTTCCAGAAACAGTTTCCGGGTAAAAAATGCGCTTGCGTAGCTACCCCCGACCACTACGGCGAGCAGCGAGACCGCGGCCAGAGCCAGCCAGCCAGATCGTGGCGTCGAGGGCGCGGTGCTAGCCGTAGAAACGCCAATGAGGCGGTAAAGCGGGCAGAAGCGAACCGAGGCCGTAAGCACCATGACCGCTCCTGCCACATAGGCAACCCACTGCCACGTTCCGCCGAGCCAGAAGTAGCCCAACTGCAACAGCACAATGCCCAGTACAAGGCGGATGAACTGGTCGATTGAATGCATATTTTTCATCGTGAATTCCTATGGAAGCCGGCCCGCTGGGGCAACTGACGGAGGACTGGGCGTTGGCAAAGCCTGAAGCCAGTCCGGAAAGTGCGCCCTTGATGCATTGCGGTTGCCATGATGAACCTCTTGGTCAAGCCCCGCTTCAATGAAATGCATGCGGTAAGTACGAAGTGTGCTCCCGATAGGGGACTTCTCACATGATTGAAATCAAATGAAACAGTGGCTACTTGCCCTTGGGTTGAAGAGATTGCTTCCGGTTGCCACGCATGGTTTGTGTGCAGGGAAAATTCTGCAAGAAGGGTGGAGAGCTTCTTTCGATCCCCGAGCGTGGATCGCGCTACGACAACGCCAAAACCAGTCGCTTGATGCGTGGTGACTTCGATTGTTTCGCCACCCAAAGATCGCGTTGTGCTTGCAGATCAAGCCACAGTCCTTCGCGGGTGCCGACTGCCTGATTCAGGCGAAGGTCAATCTCTGCGCTGACTCCCGAGTGACCATTGATGATTCGCGAAAGCTTTGCACGCGTAACGCCGATGTGTGCGGCAAGCGCGGTGATGCTGATTTGCGTTCCTTCGAGCCATTCGCGTAGCAGCTCGCCTGGGTGAGAGGGGTCGTGCATTGCCATAGGCTTCTCCCGCGCCAAATTAGTGATAGTGCAGATCGCTACAAAGGCATGTTCTCGCGGTGCGATTCCGCTTTCACACGATGCGCACCAATGCCCCGTATCTCGCGAGTTTGCCGTCTGTGGTCAACAAGACCAAGGGTTCGCTGAGGCTTTGCGCGACGAGCAGACGATCAAACGGGTCTTTGTGGTCATCGAACTGCGGGAGTTGCGCCACCGCGTGTGTGTGGAGCGGCGTGATGCTCAGGCGGTCAAAACCGGCAGTATCAATGCCCTGAGAAAAGGTTGGCAAATCGAGGCCAATCTTCTTCGTGCCGACTTTGATCGCGAGCTCCCATTCGGAGGCGACGCTCACCATGACCGAGTCGGTTGAGTCTTCGATGAGACGCCGCGCTTCGGCGGGCAGCCGGGTCGGTTCTACGAGCCACCAGTAAATGAGTTGCGTGTCGATCAGCAGTTTCACGACAGAGGCTCAGCGCTTGCGTGTTGGGCGCGCTGTGTCGTCGTCCTTGAGGACATCGAACAAATCGTCGAGCGGCGCGTTGAAATCGTCAGCCATCCAGAAACCCATTCCCGCGAGGCTACCCGGGGCCGCGATCCGCTTGCGCGGCGGCTTGTAGGCGCTGAGTGTCGCGATCGGTTCGCCCGCACGGGCGATCACAATCTCCTCCCCGTTCTCGACCGCTTCCAGGAGGCGCGACAGATGCGTTTTTGCTTCGTGGATGTTGACGGTTTGCATGGTGGCGGTAACGTGGTTGCTGTTAGCTAATGCTTAGTCTACTACGTCTCGGCGGCTCTGCGCAAGATGATGCGCGATAGCGTTGCGCGCGTTACGCCGATGAGTGCGCAGAGCGTCGTCGCGCTGATTTGTTCCCCTTCGAACCATGTGCGCTGTAGCTCGCCGGGATGAGAGGGGGGTGCGCATTGCCATGCGTGCGCTACACCACGCGAACCAAGTCCGAGTATGCGGCGAGCGTCGCGTCTGCGGTAAATAGCAATAACGGCTCGGTCATGGCCTGTGCGATGAGGAGTCGGTCAAATGGGTCTTTGTGTATCGGCGGGAGGCGCGCGACGGCGAGCGTGTGCATGCCCGTAATCGCGAGTTCGCGGAACCCGAACGCATCGATGGCGCGGTGAAAGTTTTCAGGTTCACCGTCGAGCTTACCTAGCGCGCTTTTGATCGCGACCTCCCAAACCGATGCAGCGGACACGTAAACCTCCGATGCCGATTCCACCTGAGTGCGCAGCGTTTTGCTGGCTTTGCGGTCATCTGTGGCGAGCCACAAAAAAATGTGAGTATCGAGTAACAACCGCATTAGCGACCTTCGAGCGCAGCGATGAAGTCATCCGGAAGCGGATCGTCGAATCCGGCACGAATCTTCAGTTTTCCTTTGAGAATGCCGTAGGGCAAGGCTTTGCGCTTGCCATCAACGGAAGACAGCCGCGCCACAGGCTTACCTGCCTTGGCGATCACGATTTCTTCGCCCTCGCTCACCCGCTCCAGCAGACGGGAGAGGTGTGTTTTGGCTTCGTGAATGTTGACCGTGGAAGAAGCTTGCATCTGAAATCCAAAATATGACTTAGTCGACTTAGTTTATCAGCGTGAATCGACGTATGGCCTACTTGCGATCAGTGTCCTTCGAAAAATGCCGATCCAGTTTGTCCAACAATTTGATGCCGATTTCTGCATCGCCGCGCTCGGCGCGTCCGGTGTGTCGGGTTAGCGCGTCATCTTCCGCCCGTGCGCGCTGGAGGGCTTTCGCATGAACTTCATCGAAGATGCCTTGCTCTTTCAGGAACTCGTCGAAGCTTGACCCGTTGCGAGAATTTGACTTTGGTTCGGCCTTCGGAACGTCATTGCTTGTCGCCAAAGCTTCGCTATCTTTTGGCACGCCCAAGTGACCGAGTTCCGCTTCGGGCACAGGATCAAAGAACGCGTCGTCGTTGATTCCTTTCACCCGACCCGGCGTGCGATTCGAGTGCTTGGAATTGATGTCCGTCGTCGTTCGACAGCTTTCGTCAAACTCCTGCATAGTCGCTTCGCTGATGGCGTCGGCGCGATGCAGCGCGCTCGCGGACGAATGAATCGCCTCGAAAGCACCGCTCTTGAATTTACGTTTAATTGCCATTGGTTGTTCTATTTACCCATCGCTATCGTAGCATTCGGCGTTCTCGATTCTCTGCGCTCTAGAGACGTTGCCACTGCGCACAAGCTCCACCCCGTTCGTGGTGAACCTGTCGAACCATGAACTCATATCTCGCTCGCGACCATGCCGAAATTGACTGAAGCCGCAATCCTCAAACGCGACGCCAAGCGCGACCTTGCGGCGGAATTGCGTGAGTCGCTCGCGCAGATGAAGCGTGGCGAAGTCGGGCGCGTGTGGCGTGTCAGCGAGGCGACGGCAACGGCACGATGCGTGAATCCGTCGTTGCCAAAGGCCGCATTTCGATGAAGCTTTCGCAATCGCAGTTCGCGGAATTGCTCGGCGTTTCCGTGCGCACCTTGCAGCAATGGGAGCAGGGCCGCCGCGAACCGACCGGCGCTGCGCAAACGCTCATCAAGGTCGCGATTCACGAGCCGAAGGCGTTGCGCAAGGCGGTAGCGGCGTAAATCCGTCACCTCCCGTTGTCCTCAAGCCTGTCGACGCGTTTCAAGAACGGGTTGGCCAAGGGAAGAGCGAAGCAGCCAGATCGCGCTGTGGGAGCGGTTCCAGCGCGATTGCCGCAAGGACGAACCATCGCGGTGAAACCGCTCCCACGTAATTAAAACAATGACTTGCGCTTACGGGCCACTGCGCTGCGCGGGGACTGTTGGCGAAGATTTTACGTAGCAACCTGATAGCTGAAACGACGCGCGCATTGGGGCTGGAGATGGTTTTTGCTTGAAGTCGACTATTCATGAAAATGGCCGCTAGCCCCAGTGCAGTGGTCGTTTTGGCCGATAGATGCCATCGTTCTGGTCGGAAAATTGCCCGACTTCTTCAATTTGTACCCTTTACTTCCCTGCACTTTGCTTCTGCATCTGTGGCCAACGAAGCGTCCTTGGCCTTGTCTCGTTCGTAGTTGCCGTTTAGTACGTTGTCGAGCACCAATGTTGCTTTTTGAAATGCGGCCAAACAAGCCTTTTCGTCCTTGAGCGTTGTCATGATCGATTCGCAGTACTTCTCGAACTTGTTTGATGTCATTTGTGGGACAGAGTCCTCCGACATTTGGAAGCGAAAAATAGAAAGTAGGTGATACTTGAACGGACGAAATTTGGCATCTAGCGCCTTCTTACGAATGAACGACTCTAGGCGGTACAAAGCCAGAGCACTTAGAAAGTAAGCAACGGGCGGATGACCAGGTACGAAAATTTTGGACTCGATGGACTTTAACAACGTCCCGTAGTAACGACTGGCTTGGTGCGGCAACCCAAGGAACATAGACGCAAAAGATCGAATTTGATTCGAGACACTAACAATGCGAATTTTCTCAATACCGCTTGCGGATCGGTATTGTTGGGACCTTCGCTCGTAGAACAGCTGGCACTCGCCGCCGATCGCGTCGTAGTAGTCTTCCAAAGCCTTCTGGAAATCTGTGAGAGCCGTCAATTCCTCGGTCTTCACCGGGGTTTGACGATTCGTTGCTTTAATGATCTTGTTCTTTACGTCACTATCTTTCGATACGATTAACTTGATTGGCACCTGCACCGGCGCCGTGAGATTTGTTCTGTTGTTGAAGAGAACGTGGCTTGTCTGGCAGCCGTTCACGATCTGATAATCTTCAATCGTGAATATGTCACCGGTCTTGCTGATGGAATCTGCAACGATGGTTACGCCATTGTTCATGAGAACGAAAAGAGCTTGAGCCTCAGATTTGAGTGTTTCATCGATCTCGTGGTTTACCGGGTTGTCGCCTTGGAAGTCGCGCACGTTGTCGTAAAACAATCCCCTCACGATATTTCCCGCGTCGTCGGTAATTAGCTTTAAGTACTGGTCGGCAGGCAGATAACCAAGATACGACTCCTGGATTCCTGGAAGAGTTGGTAGCGTGATCTTGTTTGAGAATTCGATGGACTTAGAGAGACGATTCTTGGCCTTTGCGTAGAGACGCTGAATTGTGCGAGCATCCACTGCGATGAACTCAGCCCCTCTAAAGATGTCGAGCTCAAGCAAGGCCTCACGCTCGTTATCAATTCTTGCTAGAAGCTTGGCGTCATCTTGCCATTTCCCTGTTGTCGCGTAATACAGGCGAACGAGCGGATTTCCGCGCTTAAAGAGCGGGCTGCGTGTGTAGATTGCACGAATTAGTTGTTCTCGTTCTGCGACCTTCGCATTGCGAGGCAAAGCGGGCTTGGCCGCGAATAAATCTTTCACACCGTAGAACAGATTTGATATTTCGCTGCCAGAGAAGTTGCCGCCGGACTTCGCTTGGCAAAAAATAAACTCTACCTCAAGGTACTTGTTCGCAGTCGCAAGGTCTGCAACCTCATCTTCATCGAAGACTAGATTTCCATTAACAATGATGGCGAGCCCGTCAATACCTAGGTCATCACCACCACCGGTATGCAGGTCCTGCACATCAAACTCTTCACCGTATTCGTTCGAAACAGCACAAAAGTTTACGAAGTGCTCAAAAAGAACGCTATCGTCGGTATCGGCTGCAAGAGACTCTTCGCTCTTAAAAGCGGCCAATAAATTTTGAGTCACCAAGTCCATGCGGTCTCCGAAATTCCTAAATTGGGGTCGCTCTCGTCGAAACCCGTTGGGCCGTAGCGCACTCTAACTAAAACCTCTTCAACCAGGCAAAAAACTCGCGATACCAAAGCCGTGAATTTTGCGGTTTGAGAATCCAGTGGTTCTCGTCGGGATACACGACGAGTCGCGCGGCGATGCCTTTGGCGCGCAGTGTGTTGTAGTACTCGAGGCCTTCGTAGTAGGGGACGCGGTAGTCGAGTTCGCCGTGGAT
>JBBRVM010000186.1:0-7364 GCA_038246865.1 Burkholderiales bacterium | reverse complement strand
GCGTTCGCAACGTCGAAAAATACGTCAGCCGCTTATTCAGCAAAACCGGCACCAACAGTCGTACAGAACTGGTGCGCTAGCTCTGCACGAGGAGTCCTCCCCCAACCCGCTTCAACTCCAGCGTATTGGCGCTGTCGAACAGCGATTTCAAAGGAACAGTCAACACGCGGACGTTTGTTT
Source organism: Burkholderiales bacterium (assembly GCA_038246865.1). Taxonomy (GTDB): domain Bacteria; phylum Pseudomonadota; class Gammaproteobacteria; order Burkholderiales; family Casimicrobiaceae; genus Casimicrobium. Next base: position 7,184 of record JBBRVM010000186.1, on the reverse strand, counting down.
TCTTCGCTAGCAACGCGAGCGCTTCCGGCGTGTAGTCCGGTGCGATCAGCACTTCGAGAAACTGCTTGCTCACGGCTTCGGCGCAGGCCCCATCGACCGTGCGGTTGAACGCGATGATGCCGCCGAACGCCGAGGTGGGATCGGTCGCCAGAGCCAGGTTGTAGGCAGTGAGCGGCGATTCGCCCAGCGCCACACCGCAGGGGTTGGCATGCTTCACGATCACGCAGCAGGTATCGGCAAACGCGCGAACGCATTCCCACGCGGCGTCGGCATCACCAACGTTGTTGTAGGAGAGCTCCTTGCCTTGCAATTGTGCGTACTTCGACAATGTGCCTTCGGCGGGCGTTTCGTCGCGATAGAAGGCCGCGCTTTGATGCGGGTTCTCGCCGTAGCGCATGTCTTGTGCCTTGGTCCATTGCAGCGTCAGCACATCGGGGTACGCGCGTGGCTCGCCTTCGAGATCTCGGCCAGTGAGGTAGTTGCCGATGGCTGCGTCGTAGGCAGCGGTGAGGGTGAACGCCTTTTTTGCGAGTGCAAAACGAGTCTTGCGGGACAGCGCTCCATCGTTCGAATTCATCTCTTCAGTAAGCGACGCGTAGTCGCCACCATCAACCACAATCGCCACACCTTCCCAGTTCTTGGCCGCAGCACGCACCATCGTTGGGCCACCGATATCGATGTTTTCAATCGCGTCTTTGAGCGAGCAACCGGGCCTGGCGACTGTCTCGCGAAAGGGGTAAAGATTGACCACGACAAGATCAATCAACGGAATGTTCGCTGCCTCAACCGCACTCATGTGATCAGGCAACAGGCGATTGGCGAGGATGCCGCCATGCACTTTCGGGTGCAACGTTTTCACGCGGCCATCGAGCATTTCCGGGAAACCGGTGTAGTCGCCGACGTCGATGACTTTGAGGCCCGCATCGCGAATGAGCTTGGCAGTACCACCGGTGGAGAGCAGTTCCACTCCATGCGCGGCGAGCGATTTTGCGAAGTCGAGAAGGCCGGTTTTGTCGGAGACTGAGAGGAGGGCGCGCGTGATCTTGCGGTTCATACCGTCGTTTAGTTCGTTTTAATCTTGTATTTATCGAGCTTGGCGCGCAGCGTGTTGCGGTTGATGCCGAGCATGCTGGCTGCCTCTGACTGATTGCCGCGTGCACGGTTGAGGACATCCGCGATCAATGATTTCTCGACGCTGCCGATCACCAGTTCGTACAAGTTGTCAGCGGGCTCACCATCGAGCTTTTCCATGTATTCGCTCAGCGAATTACCGACGGCTTCTGCGATGGCGGCATGACCGTTTAGTTTGGGTCGTTTCATTGTTGTTGTTCTCTCGTATTCTTTTGATTGTTGCGTGTCTGTATTTGTTTAGTGCACGGCAAAGCCGTCGTGCACCGCGTAGGATGCGAGCGGCAAACGGTCGAATTGATCCGCCATTTGCGAAAAGTACGCGCGAACCGCCGCGAGCTGGGTGTCGCATTCGGTGAGAACATTGAGCGCATCACGAAAGGCTTCGCCACCCGGTAGGCCTTCGGTGTACCAGCCAATGTGCTTGCGGGCACTGCGAACACCGGAATGCTCGCCGTACAACGTGTAGTGGTCTTCGAGGTGCGTGTGCATGAGCGCCGCGACCTCCGAGACTTCCGGAGCCAGCGGCAAGTTTCCGTGCTCGAAAAAGTACTCGGTATCGCGAAAAATCCACGGGCGACCCTGTGCGGCGCGACCAATCATCACGGCGTCCGCGCCGGTGTATTCGAGCACCCATTTCGCTTTGGACGGCGAATTCACGTCGCCGTTGGCAATCACCGGGATCGCGATGGCGGCTTTGACCGCCTTGATGCTGTCGTATTCGACTGTGCCGTCGTCGAAGCCGCAGGCGCGCGTGCGACCGTGCAGTGTGAGCGCTTGTATGCCTGCGTTCTGGGCAATTTGCCCGATACGAATGGCGTTGCGGTTGTCGGGACTCCAGCCGGTACGCGTCTTCAGTGTTACCGGAACATCAACGGCGTTGACTACGGCTTCGAGAATTCGCGCGACCAATGACTCATCGCGCAAAAGCGCGGAGCCCGCATCCGCCTTGCACACTTTCTTCTTCGGGCAGCCCATATTGATGTCGATGATCTGCGCGCCGCGCGACACGTTGAAGCGTGCGGCTTCGGCCATGACCTGCGGATCGTTGCCCGCGATCTGCACGGCAATCGGCGCGTCCTCGCCGTCGTGATTCATGCGGTGCATCGACTTCGGCGTTTGCCAGAACTCGGGTTTAGACGCCACCATCTCGCTGACGGCATACCCGGCACCGAATTGACGGCACAATTTGCGGAACGGGCGATCAGTGACCCCAGCCATCGGTGCGATCACGAGCCGATTTTTGAGGGAATAAGGGCCGATGCGCAACATAAGTGTGCAGAAAAATCTGTGGGGGAAGTTGGAGCAGAGAAACGATTATAGCGATAGCAATGCTTGAAATTTAAGCACTATTTTTCGCAAAAACGGGTTGACAAACCCGATTGCAACACTGTCCTATCTGAGCAGGTGGGATTCGTGCAACGCAGCAAAAATCAGGTGGCTAAAGGGCCATCCTTCGTGTTATTTCCCGCCGCAGGGGAGGAAGCATCTGCACTGCGGTCAGCCCGAGGCCGCGCGGCACATCAAGTAGCCAGCCACCGCGATCAAACCCGTACGCGAGCAAACCGGTGAATCCGATGCGAGTGACGCGATCAACGCCGCGTTGACTAGCGAAAATTCTGAGTGTGGTGGCGATGCTGCCAGTTCTGCTTGTCATCGCATCGGCAAATTGCTGCGCGTCCGCCAGCCCCAGATTGAGCCCCTGCGCGGCAACCGGATGCAGGCCCTGCGCTGCGTTTCCGAGCGCAACGATGGCGCCGCTGGCTCGCGGCTCGACAAAGCGCCACACGAGCGGATAACTGGTGAGCTTTGCTGTTAGCGTGAGTTCGCCCATCGTGTTGCCGAAGGCTCGGTTGATTTCGTGGCTGAGCGAGCTTGCGTCCAGTTGCAGCATGCGCTCAGCGTCAGCGCGCGGCCGTGCCCAGACGACCGTCCAGTCTTTGTCGGCGCGAGGAATTAAAGCCAGCGCACCCCCATCGGTGAAGCGCTCAAACGCAACGCCCGGTCGCGGTTTGCTGGCGGATACCCGCGTGATGACTGCGGTCTGGCCTGAATCGCGCTCGATGCGTTTGAACTCTGCGACCAGATCTGAACCCGCACCATCCGCGAGCACGACGCAGTCTGCGCGCATCTGTTCGCCCGATGCGAGATGCACCTCGGCATGCTGCGCGACGTGTTGCACGGAGGCAACTTTCGCCCCGTACAAAATTTGAATGCTAGCCGTATGGGTGGCGTTGTCGAGAGCGGCCTTCAACGCAGGGTAGGGCGACGCCGCGCCAAGTTCTGCCGCGCAAACGTCCGTCGCATCGAGACGCAACAGACCGAACGCGCCGCGCTGCGTGATCTCCACTTCGCGAATGGGTGCGCGCTCTGAGGCGCTGATCGTCACCCCAAGCTTTGCAAGAAATCGCCATGAGGCCGACGACAATGCGATGTTGCGATCACCAAAGGAAACGGCGTTTTGCGCACCCGCTTCGAGCACGGTGATGTCGTCGCTGACGCCGCGATGCTTCAGCGCTAAGGCAGCGGCCAGACCGACGGGGCCTGCGCCTACGATGAGGGTCTTCACGCGCACTCTTGCGGCTTGCGCCGGAGTATCAGCTTTTCGCTGAAATCCGGTCCGAGCGGGGGGAAGTTGCGATTTTCATCAAAATCCGACTTGTGCCAAAAATTCAATCTAGCCCCAATGGAATGGCAGTTTCAGCCAAAAGCTGTCGCATTTTGTGGGAGCGGCTAAAAGGCGCGAAAGCCAAGCCACCATCAATCGCGGCTCAAGCCACTTCCAGAGGCAGCAGTCTTCGTTAACGCGTGCACGCCGCCTCAACCTCAGCCACCGTTTTCGGCGCCGTGATCGTGAGATTTTCGTTCCCGGTCGCCGTGATCAGCACATCATCCTCAATGCGAACCCCGATGTTCCAGTAATGCTCCGGCACGTCTTTGCCCGGACGAATATAGAGCCCAGGCTCATTGGTGATCGCCATGCCCGGTTGCAGCGTTTGCCACACACCCTTTTTGCGGTAATCGCCCGCGTCGTGCACGTCCATGCCGATCCAGTGACCTGCGCGGTGCATGTAGAAACTCATGTAGGTTTTCTCTTCAATCACCTGATCAAGACTACCTTTGAGCAACCCCAAATCGAGCATGCGCTGCGACAACACCCGGATCGCAACCTCGTGATATTCGTTGAACGGTTTGCCAGGTTTAAGCACGTCCATGCAGGCTAGCTGCGCATCGAGCACGGCCTGATACACGTCACGCTGCGGCCCGGTGAACTTGCCGTTGACCGGGAAGGTGCGGGTGACGTCGCTGGCGTAACCTTCGTATTCACAACCGGCATCAATCAAGAGCAGATCACCGTCCTGCATCTTGCGGTTGCTGTCGTTGTAGTGCAACACACAGGAGTTGGGGCCGCTGGCGACGATGTGGTTGTAAGCAGGCGTGCGCGCGCCGTGACGAATGAATTCGTGCGACAGCTCTGCCTCGACCTGATATTCGTACTGACCGGGGCGTGCCGTGTTCATTGCACGCGTATGAGCCAATGACGAAATGACTGCGGCGCGTCGCATCAGGGCGATCTCGTGGCTGTCCTTGATGAGCCGCATGTCGTCGAGCGTTGCGCGCACATCAATGACGCGGTCAGGCGCTGAAACACCCGTGCGAGCCATATTGCGCACCGCATTGATCGCCGCCGCAATCTCGGCATCCCACGCAGCGCCCATACCAACTGGCGTGTGCACTGCGCTGCGATCTGCCATCAGTTTTGGCAGCTCTTCCTTGAGCTTCTCAATCGGATGCGCTTCATCAAAACGGAAAATTTCACACGCTGCATCCGGGCCATAGCGATAGCCGTCCCAGATTTCCCGCTCAAGATTTTTCTCGCGACAGAACAGGATTGCCTTGCGCTCATTACCGCCAACCAGCACGAGCACGCTCTCGGGCTCGACAAAACCGGTCAGGTAATAAAAATAGCTGTCATGGCGATACAGATAGCCGGTATCGCGGTTGCGCAGGACTTCAGGCGCGGTCGGAATGATCGCGATATCGTCGCCAATCGCTGCGAACAGGCGATCACGACGGAGGGCGTAAGGGGAAGCGTCGACCAGAGCATTCATGGGAATGACAAAATAGCGCGATGGAAGAAGCCACCGATTATAGATTTGCCACGATGCTGGAACCCGAGCCGGAGGCCCCGATTGCCGAAATCGCCGACGATCCACCGGTGCAGGAGGACATCGTTGCCGCCGCAGAAGCACAGTCCTCGGTCAAACCAGCGCTGCGCACGGCGATTCGCGGTAAACGCGACGCGATGTCAGACAAAGAGCGCAATTCAGGCACGCGCCGTATTGTCGAGAGATTGTTGCAGCACCCGGACGTGCATCGCGCCAAGACCGTGCTGCTTTACGCGAGCTATGGCTCTGAGGTCGCAACGGACGATCTCTTTAAAGAGTTGATGAAACGCGGCAAGTTTGTTGCTTATCCCAAGATCACATCGGTTGCGGGCTTGATGACGTTGTGGCGCATCAAAAATCTTGATGCGTTGATTCCGCACAAAATGGGCATTCGTGCGCCTGACGTCACGCGATCAACGCCGATTGAGCCGATCATGGTTGACTGCGTGATTTATCCTGGCCTCGCGTTTACGAAAGGCTTGTGGCGGCTCGGGCAGGGCGGTGGTTACTACGACCGTTTGTCGACGAAGATTGCTGACAACTGTGCGCGTATCGGCGTCTGTTTTGAGACGCAGATCGTCGATGATCTGCCGCATGATGAGCATGACGCGCAGCTGCACTGGGTGGTGACGGAGGCGACGGTTTATCCGTTTGTGCCTGATCCTCCGGTGATTATTCCGGTGGCCGTTCACAAGGTGCCTGAGGGACGAATTGAAGAAAGCAGTCATCCTGAGCCCCAAGCGAAAGATCAGGGGGCAAGTGCCGCGATTGCTGAAAATGCGACGATCGCTGCCTCGCCAACTGATCTTTCGCTTTCGCTCAACATGACAGATAAATCATGACCGCTATCCGAATCGACGGCAACGTACTTGCCACCAAAGTCCGCGAACGCATTGCAACCGACGTTGCCGCTCTGAAAGCGCGCGGCATCACGCCGGGCCTGGCTGTAGTGCTGGTTGGCGATGATCCTGCATCACAGGTCTACGTTCGCAACAAAGCCGCCGCCTGCGCCAAAGTCGGCATGCACAGCGTCATTCATCGACTCGCGGCTGAAACAAGTGAAGCGGAGCTCCTTACGCTGATTGATGCACTCGACAACGACGCCAGCATTCACGGCATCCTCGTGCAATTGCCGCTGCCGAAGCAGATCGCCGCGAAGAAAGTGCTTGAAGCGGTTGCGGTGCAAAAGGACGTGGATGGCTTCCACGCCGAAAACGTTGGCGCACTGATGATCGGTGAGCCACGCTTTGTGAGCTGTACGCCCGCGGGCTGCATGGAGATGCTCAAAGACATCGGGCTCATTGATCAGAACCGCGATTTGCGCGGCAAACATGCTGTGGTCGTCGGCCGCAGCAACATCGTCGGCAAACCGATGGCAATGCTCTTGCTGCACGCCAACGCCACGGTCACTATTTGTCATTCGGGCACTAAAGATTTGGCAGCGCAATGTCGGCAAGCCGACGTGCTCGTCGCCGCCGTCGGCAAACCACGCTTCATCACCGCCGATATGGTCAAGCCGGGCGCCGTGGTGATTGATGTCGGTATCAATCGTTTGCCCGAATCGGATCCACATCAGGGCGGCAAGCTGGTGGGTGACGTCGACTACGCCTCAGTAAGCGAAGTCGCGGGTTACATCACGCCGGTGCCGGGTGGCGTAGGCCCCATGACCATCACGATGCTGCTTCAAAATACGTTGATCGCTGCGAACCTTGCCGCGAAATAACTAAACCTTCGGCGGCAACAGTGCCTGTAACGGGTGCCGTGCCAGTCGCCGCAAGACGTCGCTGCGTAGTGAGCGGCGTTCACTCGTACGCAAACCATGTGACTGCAACGCCATGGAGAAAGCGAGCGCAAAACTCACGGCCAGATTGAGTACAGCCATCGAGG
>JBBRVM010000185.1:0-7380 GCA_038246865.1 Burkholderiales bacterium | reverse complement strand
GCCCGCTGGAGAAAATGTCACCCCTCCCGAGAGGTAACCCAGTCGCGCCACACGCATCGGCGGATCGGCCATGGCGAACCCGGCCAGCGTTAGCGTGAGCGCGGCGGCGACCACGCGCACAATCGTCGTAGAGAATCCGCGCTGGTGTGTGATAAATCTCATCATGAATACTTCCTTAATGAACTGAGGCAACCTGCGGCAGGACAACGAAGCCATGGCGCACAATGAGTGAGCTTGGGTCGCGCACAACCGAGCGAATAGAGCCCAGGATCTGGTCAACTAAATGTGCTGTCAGTGTGGCTCAGGATTCGTACTTGCGCCGTAGGACAACACGACGCTTTGGCGTCAGGGCCCCGCGCTGCCTCAAAGTCAGGGGCTGCTCTTCCGGTTCACCAGATAAATGCCCGGCAGCACCATCGCCATCGCCCACCCGTGATACGCGTGCAGCGCCTCACCGAGCACCAGCCACGCGATGACAGCTGCGTAAATCGGCCCCAGATAAAGCACAACGCCGACGCGCGCCACACCCAGTTCGCGCTGCATCACCGAATACGCGAGGTACGCGCCGTAGCCCGGAAACACCGCAACGGCGAGCACGAGGCCGACGCCCTTCAGCGTCAATATCGGCAGCGGATTGTTTGCCGCCTCGAAGATGGCGAACGGCAGCATCACCAGTACACCCGCCATCGCAATCACCGAAAGTCGGGCACTTGCATTCAACTTGCTTGGCCACTTGCGCAACAAGAGCGAGTACGTCGCCCACGCGATCGTTGCGCCGACGATCCAGCCGTCACCGGGAACCAGCTTCACGTTGCCCAGCGTCGTCCATTCGCCTTTAAGCACGACATGCAACACACCGGCCAGCGCCAGCGCCACACCAATGCCCTGCGTCACGCTAATGCGCTCCTTTAGCCATAACGCAGCGGCGAGCACGATCAACACCGGAGAGATGCTGTAGATCAGCGAAATATTGATCGCCGCCGTGGTGCGCCCGCCGATGTATACCCACGCGCCGCAAATCCACATGCCGAGCGCACCGAGCACCAGATAGCGCTTCCACTCGCGGGCAATCTCTGCGCGCGCTTCCCATATTTCACCCCAATGGCCGATACTAAAAAGCAGGCTCGCAATCAACCAGCGCAAGAGCGCCAACGCATGCGGCTCAATCACACCCGGCGCGCTGCGCGCCACCAGATAGTTCACGGCCCAGAGCGCGGGCGTGATGAGAATGAGCGAAAGTGCGAGGCGGTGCTTGGAAGTGGTAGGCATCTGCGTATTTTGTACGCACTGCGCGAGCGCAGGCGCGGACTCAGACGCCCAGACGCGGGTTACCGTTCGTCATCCTGAGCCTGTCGAAGGATCGGGCGGCACGCTGTCATGGTGCTTCTACGCACATATCCGCGCCAAACAACCTGATCCTTCGCTGCAGGTCAGGATGACAAGAATGAAAGCGATTTCTAACGCGATCAACTTAACTGGGCGACGGTCTCTTCGTGAGCTTCGTTCGGTCCAGGTGGCTCGCCGTTGGTCTCAAAGAACCGCCGCAATTCTTGCAGGTGGGCGTCGGTGATCTCGACAACGTTGAACCCGGGAATCGGCGACGGCGGAAGTTCTGTAAGTCCCATGCCACGAGCCTCAACGTTCGAGTTGAGTGCGCTGTCGCCGAGCCTGAAGCCAGGGCATCGCAGCGAAGACTACGAGCATGACCAGATAAACGCTGCCGGAGACCGGGTCTCGACTCGAGATGTACTCGCCGATACCGCGACCCGCGAGCAACACCGCCAGCAGCAATTCAGCACCAACCAACAGGAGCAAAGCGATGACGCCAACTTCAATGAGACCCGCCGAATCTATCGTTTGACCGTACTTCCGAAATACGAACCGCGAAGCGAAGTAAATCGCCATGAACATGAGCGGCATCTCGGCCAGTTCGGCGTAACGCGCACCGATACGCGGCACGACAAAGGGAACCCTGATCGAACCCATTAAAAATCCGGCAGCAAAGACGAACGCGAAATACACGAGAGCAGCATGCAAAGTCTTTGACTGGCTGAAAGTGTTTAGTGGCATGTTTTGCGTGGCCTATTGTTCGGGCTAAGCGGGTAGCACCGCTATCAGCGTTGAAAGACTAACGTACGTTCACCCTCGGTATCGAGCCAGCTCCTCCAATGGCCGGAGACGGCGTGTACCACTAAATGTACAACGCAGATAGATGGCGCACCGGCGAAAGGCACAGCGAAGCGTCAGGCCGCGCTACCCCAGTGGCCTTTGCCACGTCGCCCGCTGCTTGTACCCAACCCGGCGGAAGGCTTCAAGCATGGGTGCGTTGCGAGAAGATGCATCGCAGAAGATACGCCAGCACCCTGCCTCGATGAAGACGCGGGTGGCTTCCTCTAAGAGGGCCTGCGCATAACCTCTCCCGCGAAACGGAGGAAGAACTCCTATGTAGTAGATCGTGCCTTGGGGTCGGCCTTGCTTCCACTTGGCGCGATGCTTGAACAGGACAGGCAGGACAAAGCCGACTAACCGACCCTGCTCGTCCTCGGTGGGGTGACCTCTACCGTCGTCAGCGATGCCAAACGAGGTTCCATTCGCTGTGACTCTAATGGTGGTTGCGTTGCCACACTGGAATTCAGCCAGCGAGTACAACATTAGCGCTCGTACGGCGGTGGCTTTGATGTCCATGGGCGGGGCGACGTTTTCGATGGTCACGGTGAATGAGCGGGATAGTCGGCGCGTTTGGCGGCTGGCGTCTGACGCCTGACATTGTGTAAACCGCAAAAGCTGCGGCATAAAACAAGGGCTACGGTAGGAACTGGCGCCGCCAACTTCGTGAGCGGTTGCCCTTCTTGCACTATAGCCTGGACGTCTGGAAAACCCGCCTATCACGCTCCCAACACCGTAAAGGTGCCGCATTCAATTGCGCCGCGAATTGAATCACTTTAGCGTTGCGGTCAGCTGGCTACGCTTTGTCTTTTCCATTTGCATCAATGGCCAATCCGAGACTACGATTCACCTCTGCAGGCCGTGGCCCCCCGGTCCCAACGCGGGTGCGCGCCCTGTCAAAAGAGGGTCTACCCGCTGACGTACTTTCTCATCTGGGCCAACACGATCTTGCCGCTGTACTTCGTTAGCTCGGTGACCTGGTATCCGCGGCGCTCATAAAAGGCGACGTTGCCTGGCACCAGCGTGTTTGTCGTCAGTTCGAATCGTTCAACGCCGGGATGCGCCTCCTCAATGGCACGAAGGAGGGCAGCACCGATCCCTCGTCCGTGATGTGACGGCTCTACACAAACGGCTCGTATCGTGCACACCGCTTCGATAGCGATGCCCCGTGCCGAACCAATGATTCGATCAGCGTCACGAGCGGTAAGTACAGTGTGATTGCGAATGTCCAGCTCAATTGCGGAGACCTCTTCCATGAGCGGCGGAATCGCCCTGTTTTCGCTGAGGCGGCCTTCTTCAGCGAAGGCCCGCATCTTGATTTCATGGATCACGGCGGCGTCAGCTGGATCGGCGGGGAAAATCGAATACATGTTTTTCAAACACTTAATACGGATGGAACTGGCGTGCGTGCAGACGCCTGCTGAAAGAGGGCCCGCCAATGCACATCCGGTTGAGCGACGGTTCAGGCAACGTTATGTTCTTGGTGTCCAACCGACGATTTAACAATTCAGCGGCACGATCCCGGCGTACATCCGCCGTTCAAAGGTAAATGGCGGCGACTGCACGACGACTCCGTCGACGAGTACATCGGGAAGTTCAAGCGTTCCAGGCGAATGTATCGGCGGGAGGTTCGAGAATACGAAGCGATATTCAGCCAACGGGCTCTTGCGGCGTCTGTCCTCGACATACGGACCTTGCCAGTCCAGCGGCGCAACTTTCAGGTTGACTGAAGCGGACTGGTGCTCACTTTCGCCACGGAATCTGATGCGCGCGATTGGTTCGGGTATCGAAATTGCGGCACCTCGCGGTGCACGCAACTTCAGGTAGGCCTCTTTCAACGGCGACATCGCATGGGGTTCCAGCGTAAGTTCGAAACTCACTCCACTCTTCTCGTAAGCCACTCCCATCGGTGCGCTGTCATAGCAGGGAGCCCGTCTATAGGTGACGCCATGACTTTCGAGATAAATGTAACTCGCCACATACGGAAAACAGCCGGGCAGCACCGCCAAAGCAAGAGCTATTAAGACGCCCGGTACTGCCTTCGACAGCAATGTTCGTGCGCTGAGCCTCATGATATTTCAGGTGATACATGCTGCAACGCCCGCCGATTGATGCAAGGGCTGCGGCACCTTCCGGCAGCCGCACGCACGCCAAAGCTAGTACTAGCAAGCTGATTCGCCGACGTACAGGCGCCATATGCAGACATAAATTTCCCCATGAAACCCGGTACGCCACCGTCGATTGCTACTCGGTTGCCCGATCAACAGCGCAAGCGGCTGCGACTAGACCACTATAGCCTGAATATCAGGAAAAGCACTCAATTTCGCCAACAGCTAAACGCTGAAACATCCGTGGCATTGGGGCTGCCGTCACGTTTCGTTAAAATCCGACTTTCATTAATATCAAGCGCTAGCCCAGACGCGACCGGGCTTTTCACTCTTAGGTTATATGTAATGAGGGCCCACTGGAAACCACTTTGAGCCGTCTCGCAACCTCCTGCGCCGCGAAGCTCGCACGAACTTGCATGCTGCCAGCGGACGGATTCACCAGCGTGCCAGCGCCTTCTGAATGATGCTATCGTCAATGGCTCCCATCCCGTTGCTCAGAGTTACCGCGCCAACATGACCATCGACATGCACCCCACCGCAGTAGCGTCTTCCGCAACATCCTGGCTCCATTGGGCCATCGCGCAGATCGAATCGGATTTTCAGCGCTCGGCTGATACCCATTTGATTGCACTGCCGATCAAACGATTCAACGATGCGGGCATCGATTTTTACTTTAAGGACGAGTCGACGCATCCGACCGGAAGCCTCAAGCATCGGCTGGCGCGCTCGCTGTTTCTTTACGCGCTGTGCAATGGCTGGATTCGCGAAGGGCAGACGGTGATCGAGGCATCGAGTGGATCTACTGCCGTGTCGGAGGCGTACTTCGCTCGCCTGCTGCGCGTGCCGTTCATCGCCGTGATGCCGAAGAGCACGTCCGCCGAAAAAATTGCGCAAATCGAGTTCTACGGCGCACGCTGTCACTTCGTGGCGAAAGCGGCCGATGTGTACGACGCATCGAAGCAGCTTGTCACCGAAACCGGTGGTCACTACATGGATCAGTTCACGTACGCCGAGCGCGCCACCGACTGGCGTGGCAACAACAATATTGCCGAGAGCCTGTTCACGCAGATGGAGCGCGAGCGGCATCCAATCCCACGCTGGATTGTGGTCGGCGCGGGCACCGGTGGCACCAGCGCGACGATCGGTCGCTATGTGCGCTATCACCAGCACACGACACAACTCTGTGTTGCCGATCCGGCAGGTTCCGTGTTTATGCCGTACTGGCAGAGTGGCGACGCCACGCTCTGCTCGGATGGGTCGCGCATTGAAGGCATCGGCAGGCCGCAGGTTGAGCCGAGCTTTATCCGCACGCTGGTGGATCACATGGTGTGCGTGGAGAACGTGCAATCGATCGCGTCGATGCGTGAGCTTTCTGGGCTTCTGGGACGCAAGGTAGGACCGAGCACGGGCACTAATTTTTTCGCGGCGTTGCAGTTGGCTGAGGCGATGCAAAGTCGCGGCGAAACCGGATCGATCACGTCACTCATCTGCGATGCCGGCGAGCGCTACCTGAACACGTATCACGATGATGCATGGGTCAAGGCGAATTTCGGGAACTGCCAGCACACTACGCTGAGCCGGTAGGCACCGACAAATCCCTGCTCACCGGGCACCGGTCACTACTCGCTGCGGAGTGCTCGACGCGCACGCAACTTATGGCGCAACGCGAAACAGTTTTCCGTTTCTCTCGTCGGTCAAAACGTAGATAAATCCATCCGGCCCCTGACGCACATCGCGGATGCGCTGGCCCAGATCTGTGAGCAATTTTTCCTCCGCGACCACACGATCACCGTTGAGTGTGAGACGCGCGAGATGCTGGCCAGCGAGCGCTCCGATGAACAATGAATTCTTCCATTCCGGAAATTTGGTCGATGTGTAGAACGCCATGCCCGAAGGCGCAATCGACGGCACCCAATAGTGAATCGGTTGCTCCATGCCCTCCTTTGTTGGACTGTCATGCAGCTTCGCACCGGAGTAATCGATGCCGTAGCCGATGACGGGCCAGCCATAGTTTTTTCCGGGGCGCGGAATGTTCAACTCGTCGCCGCCACGCGCGCCGTGCTCATGCGTCCACAATACTCCGGTAGCAGGATTGATGGCCGCGCCCTGCAAATTGCGGTGGCCGTAGCTCCAGATTTCCTTGAGTCCGTTCGCCGTTTTGGCGTACGGATTATCGGCTGGAATTTCGCCAGTCGCGGTGATGTGAATGACTTTTCCGAGATGTGAGTCGAGTGACTGCGCGCTCGCCTTTTCGCTGTAACGATCACCGGTGGTGATGAAAAGCGTGCCGTCGTTGGCGATGGCGATGCGTGAACCGAAATGATGACCGCCTCTGACGCGATCTTTCTGCCCAAAAATCACCGTCACATTTTGCAATCCATCGTCAGCCAGTTCCGCGCGGGAAACGACCGTACGCGCGCCTTCGTTCGACGGCTCGGCATAAGAAAAGAAAATCGTGCGATTGCTGGCGAACTGCGGTGACAGTACGACGTCCAGCAAGCCGCCCTGATTGACTGCATGTGCTTTTGGCACGCCTTTTAGCGGTTCGCCCACTTTGCCGTCCATCGTGACAATGCGCATACGACCGGCACGCTCAGTCACCAGCACGCGTGGCGCAGAACCACCCGCAACCGGTGGTAGCCACGCCATCGCCCACGGCGACTCCAGCCCCTGGGCAATCAAGGTTACGCTCGCTTTGCCGACGGTCGCATTCGATAGCGTGGGACGGTTGCTGGATGCAGTTGTCTGCGCGATGCCCTGTCCGGCAAATACGGCAAGGCTGAGCGCGATGCAGGGTACGATTCGTTTGAGGGAGTGAATTTTCGAACGCATGATGGATGTTCCTCGTAATTTATGTCAAATGCTCGGACGCTAGATCGAGACTTAAAGTTCGCCCCGAGCCATCTTGAGCAGCCGATCCACAACGCTTTCGCCGTCCGCACGCAAGCCGTTGTGCTCATGCTCGTTGGTGACCCAGAGCTTGATATTCGGCACAATTCGCGCGGTCTCTTCCGAGAATTCGCGATGCACGTACATGTCGTCGTAGTACACGGCGGCAGCGACGGGCACTCGATTCTGGCGTAACTTTTCGACGTCATAGAGCATC
>JBBRVM010000184.1:0-7395 GCA_038246865.1 Burkholderiales bacterium | reverse complement strand
CCCATGGAGCTGAGTTATTCAATTGAACAACGAAAATTCGCGCAGGACGTGCGTGAGTTTACGCGAGCAAACCTGGATCCCAAGGTTGCCAAAAAAGTGCTCGAAGGCGCGCGTTTAGAGCGTGACGATTATCTCGGCTGGCACAAGGCGCTGCACAAAAAAGGCTGGGTCGGCGTCGGCTGGCCGACGGCGTGTGGCGGCACCGGCTGGGATGCGACGCATCAGCATATTTTTGATGAAGTCACGGCAGACGAGGGCTCGCCCACGCTCATTCCGTTTGGCCTGCGCATGGTCGCCCCCGTCATCATGAACTTCGGCAACAAAGCGCAGCAGGACTATCACTTGCCGAAAATTTTGTCGGGTGAAAACTGGTGGTGTCAGGGCTACTCGGAGCCGGGTGCGGGCTCGGATTTGGCCTCGCTCAAATGCAAGGCAGAGCGCGTTTCTGACAAAAGCGGCGATCACTACATCGTCACCGGTCAGAAAACGTGGACGACGCTCGGGCAACATGCCGACTGGATTTTTTGTCTCGTGCGGACGTCCACCGAAGGCCGCACTCAGGAAGGCATTTCGTTCCTGCTGATCGACATGAAAACGCCGGGCATCACCGTGCGCCCGATCATCATGCTCGATCAGGAACATGAGGTTAACGAGGTGTGGTTTGACGACGTCAAAGTGCCCGTTGAAAACCTGGTCGGCGAAGAGAATAAGGGCTGGACCTATGCCAAGTTTTTGCTCTCGCATGAGCGCACCGGTATCGCCGGTGTGGGTCGTTGCAAGCGCATCGTGAAGCGTTTGCAAAATGTCGCGACGAAGGCGCAGGCAAACGGCAAACCGTTGATCGAAGACGTCCGCTTCCGCGATCGTCTGGCGCAAGTGGAAATCGAATTACGCGCGCTGGAAATCACGCTATTGCGCGTGCTTGATGCCGAGCGTGAAAAGCGGCAGCCGGGGCCGGAAGCCTCGCTGTTGAAGATCAAGGGCTCCGAGATTCAGCAGGTGTTGACCGAACTCACCATGATGGCCGCTGGCCCCGCCGCTCTGCCCTACGTTCGCGAAGGCGACAATGGAGCGGCGGACGTCGAATGGCTGTCGGACGAAGCGTTCCGCTATGCCACGGGCCACTACTTCAATTTCAGGAAGACATCGATCTACGGTGGCTCCAATGAAATTCAGCGCAACATCATTACGCAACTGGTTCTGGGCCTTTAGCCTGCCATGTTGAGCGCAGCGAAACATCACGTGAATAAACATAACTTTCTACATCAGCAAAGGATCGCGGTTAATCCACGTGATCCTTCGCTGTGCTCAGGATGACAAAACTATGAACTTCTCTCTGACTGAAGAACAAACCGCACTCAAAGATTCCATCGGCAAATTTCTCGAACGTGACTACACGTTTGATGATCGCTGGAAAGTCATCCGTTCACCCGAAGGCTGGTCGCGTGCGCACTGGAATCAGCTCGCTGAAATTGGCTTGATGGCGCTGCCGGTTGCCGAGGTCGACGGTGGTCTTGGCGGTGGCGGCGTTGATACCATGGTGGTGATGGAGCAGATTGGCAAGGGTCTCGTGCTCGAGCCCTACCTCGGATGCGTAGTGCTGCCTGCGGCGCTGATCAAGGCGGCGGGTACTGCGGCGCAACGCGCCAGTTTGAGCGAAGGGCTTGCCAGTGGTGAAACGGTTTATGCATTCGCGCACACCGAGCCGGGACAGCGCTACGAGCGCGCTTCGGTTTCGTTGACTGCGACGCCGCAGGGCGACGGCTATGTGTTGAGTGGCAAGAAGATTTCTGTGCTCGGTGGTGACTGCGCGGACGTGCTGATCGTGTCGGTGAAGGTGCCGGGTGACGCCGAAGCGTCGCTGTTGCTCGTGCCCGCAACTGCAGCGGGCGTCACGCGTCACGCTTACCCGATGCAGGACGCACAGCGCGGTGCTGATATTGAATTCGCCAACGTGGCTGTTGCTGCTGACGCACTGCTCGGCGCGCGTGGCAAAGCACAAGCCGCGATTGACTATGCGCTCGACGTGGCCTGCGCCGCGCTCTGCGCCGAGGCCGTCGGCGCCATGACCGAACTACAAAAAATCACCATTGAATACCTGAAAACGCGCAAGCAATTTGGTCGCGCACTTGGCACTAATCAGGCGTTGCAGCACCGCGCCGTGGATATGCTGATGCACGTCGAAATGTCGCGCTCAATGGCGCTCGAAGCCGCCGTGTCGGTGGACAATCCAGATGCCGCGTCGCGCGCTAAAGCAATCTCGGGTGCGAAAACTTTGATCAGCCAGGCGTGCCGCTTCGTCGGCCAGAACGCAGTGCAACTGCACGGCGGTATCGGCGTCACACACGAGTTGAACACGTCGCATTACTTCAAACGGCTGACGCTGATTAGCGTGACATTCGGCGACAGCGACTGGCATCTGGCGCGATACGGGGATGCCTTGCTGGAGGCGGCGTAGCGAAATTTGCGGTTAACGACTTTTCCATGAAAGCCCTGTTACAAATGGGCTGGCGACGAAATTTACAAAAAGTCGATAAGCAGACTTATGTCGACGTTGCCCCAGTGAAATGGGCGTTTCGTCAGAAAGCTGTAGAGCGCAGATTGCGCCCTACTTTGCCAATTCCCGCAATCGAATCAACCGCGCTTTCTCACTCTCAACAAACCAGGAGTCCGCGCCAAGCAGGCTCGCGGCTTTCGCGAAGTAGGGCCTGGCTTCCGCTGGCTTGTTCTGGGCAAGGTATATCTCCGCGATCTCCTCGAACACATAGCCATCCGGCGCGTTCGCCTCGGTCATGTCTTTCTCCAGCTTGTGCTGCATCACCAGCGCTTCGTCATACTTTTTTTGTAACCGCAGGACATTGGCCACCTGCCACTGCGCGACGCGAATTTGCGAGTCGCTGCGGGTGAGCTGAAATGCGGACAGCGACGCCCGAAAGTATTTGATCGCGGCATCCATATTGCCGCGTTCGCGCTCGGTGTGGCCCATATTGTTGGCAAGCGAACCGCGCCAGCGCAGCGCGCGCGGCACGTTGGTGGACATCGCCAGCGCCATCGCACGTTCGTTCCAGCGCAACGCTTCCTCGGGCGGATCAATGATGCCGAGCATGTGCGCTGCGTCAATCGCTAGCAGCGTGATCTTCTCGCGATCAGCGAGTTGCCACGCGTCGAAAAATAACGGGCGCGACTTCGCCGGATCGCCTGCTGAGCGCCATGTTCTGCCGCGTTCAAGCAAGTAGCGCACTCGTGTGGCGGGTCTCGTTTTTTCTGAAAGGCGCTTTTCAATCGTGTCGAGCAGCGTGTGCGCCTTGTTGAACTCACGACGCAGACTCAACGTTCGTGCGATCTGCGTTTCGAGTTCCAGCGCATCGTCGCCGGACTCAGCCTTGAGTGCTTCACGAAAGCGCATCTCGCTGACGCCGGGCTGGTCGTAATCCCACAGTGCATCAATATCTACGGCCATCGCGCCTCCAGTCAAGCACGCTAAAACCATGGCGACGACGCTGCGGCGAAGCTTCACGCGTAGGTGCCGCCGAGTTGTCCGCCATCGCGCCGCTCCAGAGTCTCGATGTCACGCAGCCGCGCGTAAAAATTGCTGCCCAGCCGTGCATACGGCCTAAGCTCGAGGTGCTTGAGCACGTCAATCCGGTGATTGATGCCGCGCTTCTCGCCCACGTACACGCGCTCGTCAATGTGCACCTGCACGACCTCACCCATGACCCAGGTGCTGCGCCCAAGCGCAATGCCTTCTCGCAACACGCACTCGTAGGCGATAGGCACGCCCTCCACGCGCGGCGGTTTCACGCGCGTTGACGCAACAGGCTTCAGCCCTGCGTGCGCGAATTCGCTCTCGCCATGCGGCAGCGGATCGCTCGAACGCACCATCGGCTCCGCCAGAAATTCGGGCACGATATTGATGACAAATTCTTTCGTATCGCGGATATTCGCCCACGTGTCTTTGAGTTCGTAGCGATCATTGGTCCGATCTTCGCCACGCGGCCCACAACTGAATCCGAGGATGGGTGGCGTCGCCGAACACACGTTAAAAAAAGAATACGGCGCGAGATTCGTCCTGCCGTTAGCGGCGATGCTCGACACCCACGCGATGGGTCGCGGAATGATCGCATCGCGCAGCACCAGATACATTTCATCGGACGTGAAATCGGTGGGCGATAGAGAAATCGTGCCCATGCTTTATTGCAACAAAAATTGCTTGACGGAATTAACCGTTGGTGCATCCATGATCATTGGCGCGTGACCGGTGTCAGCGATGGTGATCGCGCGCGCATCGGGATGGGTGGCGAGCATTTTTTCAAGTGTCGCAGCACTCAGCAGATCAGAATTCACACCGCGCAAGATCAGTATCGGTTGTTTGACGGCGCCCCACAACGGCCACATGTCGGCCGCAGGTTGCTTGAGACCGGCACGAAATGCATCACCAATTTTCGGGTCCGTCTTGAATTCCCATTGCCCATCGCCGCGTTCCTGAACCGAGGTTTTCACCATGTGATGTTTCTGTTCATCGGTCAGCGGCCCGAACGTCACGTTGATCGGCTGCACCGCGTCGAACAACGACATATAAGCCGGGAAAAGAGGCGTCTTGCCTACATAGGATGCGATGCGATCAAGCGACGCGCGCTCAATCACCGGGCCAATATCGTTGATCACAAAACGACGCATCTTCGAACCGGGCGTGGCGGCCATCACCATGCCGATCAGCCCGCCCATCGAGGTGCCAACCCAGTCGTATGTCTGCACGCCAAACTCGGTCAACATCGCGTTCATCGCCTTAATGTAGTGCGGAATAGTGTAGTGGTCGGCACTGGCAAACCAGTCGCTCTCACCCCGTCCCGGCACATCCGGGCAGAGCACGCGATAGTCGCTCGACAGCGCGTCTGCCAGCACATCAAAATCACGCCCGTTGCGCGACAGGCCGTGCACGCAGACAACAACGCGCGGATTGTTCGCATCACCCCATTCATGCACGGCCATATGCTTGAGCACGCCATCAACGGGAAAGGCGACGTTTGACCGTCGATGCGGTTTCGCAATCATGCAAGCTCCAGATCAGAAAATAAAACGCCGTCGCGGTCGGCGTAGCACCAGTCGCCCGCTTTGATCGTTACCCCGCCAAACGCGAGCGGCACATCAAAGGTGCCGGCACCGGTCTTTTTGCTTTTCACCGGACACGTTCCGAGCGCGCGAACGCCAATCGCACAGGTATCAATCTCATCGGCATCACGAATCGGCGCGTTAAGCACCACGCCAGCCCAGCCGTTTTGCTCAGCCAGCTTGCCTAGATTGCCGCCGAGCAGAGCGCAGCGCAACGAGGCTGCACCATCAACAACCAGCACCCGCCCGCTACCCGCGCTTTCCACGGCGCTGCGCACGAGCGAGTTGTCTTCAAACACCTTCAATGTTTTGACGGGGCCGCCGAAGCTCGTGTGCCTGCCATAGCTTTGAAAGTTTGCCGCGAGAACGCGCAAAGTTCCGTCAGCGAGCTTGGGCTCGTGCGCGTCGCAAAGGTCAGTGGTGGCGGGCATGGACAGATCAGGAAAGCTGTGATGCGTAAAGCATACTGCGTTGGCTCTGGTTTTGAGGTGGAGGAGTTCAGCCTGGAACCCTGATCAATACAATCTCACCATGAGTATTCCCCATCCACCCCGGCTTGCTTTAATCGCTGCTGTCGCCGCCAACGGCGTCATCGGACGCAACGGCACGATGCCGTGGCACCTTCCTGCTGATCTCAAGTACTTCAAGGCACTGACGTCCGGCAAACGTATCATCATGGGGCGGCGCACGTGGCAATCGTTCCCGAAGCCACTGCCGAATCGTGAGCATATTGTGGTGTCATCTCAACCATTGGTGGTGCCCGATGGCGTGCGCATTGTGCGCTCGCTGGCCGAAGCTTTAGCCCTCCCTGCGCACGCCGAATCACCGGTGTTTGTGATTGGCGGCAACGCGATGTATCGCGACGCTTTACCTCTAGCGGACGATTTGTATCTGACAGAAATCGAAGCGGACGTTGAAGGCGATACTTATTTCCCGACGTGGGAGCGCTCAGCCTTTCTCGAAGTTTCGCGTGAACCGTACCGCGCGCCGTTGCACCCGACACAGCCGAACGACCCTGAAGTGAAACTGTCGTGGGTTCACTACGTGCGCGTATGACCGCTGGTAGGAGCGCAGCGAATCGCGCCGCCTCGCGAGCGGCATTTCGCGCGGGCGTCCTCGAATGTCTGACGCTGATTCCGTCGTACGTCCCGTTCGGCCTGGTCTGTGGCGTGGCGGGTGTACAGGCGGGGCTGGGCGAATGGGGGGCGGTAGCGCTGTCAGCATTTGCATTTGCAGGCTCGTCGCAGGCCGTGCTTACGCAGTTCTTGTCGGGCGGTGCGCCACTCATGATCGCGGTGCTGTCCGGGCTCGTGGTGAATCTGCGTATGGCGGTTTACAGCGCGGCGATTTCGCCGCGCATCGCCGGAGCGACGAGGAAAGAACGCATGCTATGGGCGGCGTTTCTGGTCGATCAGACTTTTATTTCCAATGAAACGCGGCACCTGCGCGGCCAACATATGGATCATCCGCTCGCGTTCTATCTGGGCTGCGCGTTCACGCTGTGGCCGTGGTGGGTGTTGATGAATGCGATTGGCGCGTTTGCCGGTGCGAAATTGCCGACCAGCTGGCAGCTGGATTTCACGATCCCGCTGTCGTTTGTCGCAATGGTGGTGCCGCTCCTTAAATCGCGTGGGCAAATATTCGCGGCGATCGCGGGCGGCGTGGCCGGTGTATTGCTCTACGCGATGCCGCTGAAAACAGGGCTCATTGGGGCCTGCGTCTTCGGGACCTGCGTCGGCATGCTGGTGGACACGATGCTGGCGAAGCGCGCCGCGTCCTCCGGAACGGCGCTATGAACTGGGGCGGTTTCGGCACCGTTGACGGCTGGCTGGCCATCATCGGTCTGGCGATTGGAACGTTTGCCATTCGCTATTCATTCATCGGTTTGCTCGCTGGCAAAAAATTGCCGCCGCGCTTTGAGCGTGCCCTGCAGTTGGCCGTTCCGGCGATCTTTGCGGCGCTCGTTGTGCCGCTGATTTTGCTGCATGCGGGCGAGTTTAATTTGCAGCTTCGCTGGCCGCACATCGTCGCGGCGCTGGTCACTGGCGTTTTCGCCTGGTGGCGAGGTGGGATGCTGATCTCACTGGTGATCGGCATGGCGACGTTGCATGGATTGTTATGGTTTGTGGGATAGCAGCTTTCCGCTGAAACGCGGTGACTCAAAACAAAAGCGTACTTTCGGGGGCTCGTTGACTCAGAAGTAAGGTGTACCGACGCAAACAGCGAAGGACCCGGAAATGAGTCGATCAGAAAGGCGTGCTTACCTGCACGCAATTGCCGCGCGCT